>JANQML010000344.1 GCA_028280105.1 Desulfobacula sp.
TTGAGACCAGAAAAATCCTAACTGCTTGATTTTATTCGAAGCGAACGGAAAATTAGGCTGAATTTTGGGCCATTTTTGCCTACAAAATGAAAACGCAAGCCAAAGGCAGACTGGTTTGAGGTTGTCGGTGTGATCGGTAAAAGAGACCAGACCCCTTTCAGGGTGCTTTCATATACCAGATCAGGAAAATATCTGAAGTCGGGTACCCAAACAGGAGAGCTGTTTTTCTTTGCCAATGATCTGGAAGACCGATACGCAAACAATCTTGGGTTTATCAAGATTACGGTAACACGGAGGTCATAACCCTAACGTCTCATAGGACTTGTCTATTCCGGATAACCATCCTGGAATTCGGTCCGAATGTCGGGATCTACTTGATTCGGTCCTTCCACTTGGATTTTGCCAAAGCCCGCATATCTTTGTTTACATCCAGTTCATCGATTATTTCCATACCTAGCAGGGTTTCCACAACATCCTCCAGGGTCACGATACCGGACGTTCCACCATGCTGATCGCTGACCAGGGAGAGGTGCTCCCTTTTATTGAGCAAAAAATCATACAGATCCGGAAGGGGCATGGCTTCATAAACCGAATGGATTTCTCTTTTCAACTCTGAAAGTGTCTTTCCATGTTCGTCCCGGGCAGAGGCCTCCAGTATTTCGTCTTTCATGACATATCCGGTGATCCGGTCGATGCCGTCTTTAAACATTGGGATTCTTGAGAATATCATATCCGGGTGCCGTTCAACCACTTCATGGATCTGCATATCTTCTTTTAGTGCAAAAACAACGGTTCTGGGGGTCATAATATCTTTTACACGAAGGGAATTGAAACGGAACAGACTTTTTAAAATCCGCGCTTCCTGATCTTTAATCCCACCTGATTTTGCACCCAGCTCCGCCATTGCCGTAAATTCTTCCTTGCAAAACGGGTCATCACCTTTTTTGGGTGAAATCAGGACGGTAATGTACCGGGACATCCAGACAAACGGGAACATGGCTATAATCAGATAATAGAGTCCCACAGAGACCGGTTTGGTCAGCTGACGCCAATACGTGGCTCCCAACGACTTTGGAATGATCTCGGAAACAATCAGGATCAGCAGCGTCAGGACGGCTGAAATAAGGCCGACATACTTGTTTCCAAACAGGGCGGTTGCCTGTGCACCGGCACCGGCCGCCCCCACGGTATGGGCAATGGTGTTCAAGCTGAGAATGGCCGACAGGGACTTGTCCACATCTGTTTTAAGGCGGTTGAGCAGTTGGCCGTCCTTTTTATTTTTTTTATTGACCAGAACAATATAGGATTGCGGAATACTGAGAAAAACCGCCTCCATCAGAGAACATAAGAACGAAAAGAAAAGGGCTAAAAAAACATAAAAAAAGAGAAGTGTCATTGATCCTCATTGATTAATATTTGTAAGGGCTTTGTATGATTTTGTAATCCATTGGTTTTAAAAAGACAAGTTTTTAGACGTCATTTTCATTGGTGTTTTGCAAGTTTTTTAACAACCCATTCCACAGTCCCGGGGAGTTAGGCTAACCCAGGCCTGTCAAAAGCCGGTCAAAAACACGGATAAACATTTGGGCATCCGATTTTGTAATGACCATGGGAGGTTTGATTTTGATCACATTTGCAAAGGGACCGTCGGTTCCCAAAAGGATTCCCTGCCCTTTCAGCTGATTGACCAGTTCTCCGGCTTCCCGGGGGGCCGGAGCAAGGGTCTTTCGATCCAGAACAAGCTCAATACCGATAAACAGACCGATCCCCCTTATGTCACCGATGAGGGGGTGTTTTTCCTTTAGACGAGCCAGACCCTCCAGAAGATGACGGCCCACCATCCGGGCGTTGTTCTGCAGTTTCTCCTGTTCAATCACGTCGAGTACGGCCATGCCGATGGCACAGGAGACCGGGTTTCCCCCAAAGGTGGCAAAGAATTCCATGCCGTTGGCAAACCCGCGGGCGATCTCTTTACGGGTGACCACGGCAGACATGGGGTGACCGTTTCCAATGGGTTTGCCCATGACCACAATGTCCGGAATCACGCCCTGGCGTTCAAATGCCCAGAAATGGCTGCCGGTCCTGCCAAATCCCACCTGAACCTCATCGCAGATGCACAGCCCGCCTGCCCGCCGGACATGGCCGAAGGCGGTTTTAAAATAATCCTCAGGCGGAACGACCTGTCCTCCGCAGGAGAGCAGGGATTCAGCAATGAATCCGGCCACCGGCCGGTCGAGCCGGTCAATGATCTGCCCGATCTCATCACCGTAAGCCTTACCGGTTTCTTTGGACTGACCCTTATGGACACCGCGGTATCCGTCGGCCACCGGAACCACATGGACCCAGGGCTCAGGCCGGCCCTTTCCTCCTTTGCCCATAAATTTATAAGGGCTGATATCAATCATGGCCTGGGTATGGCCGTGATAGGCATTCTCCACCACCAGGATATCAGAATGGCCGGTAACGGTTTTTGCCATTCGCAGAGCCAGGTCATTGGCTTCACTGCCGGAGTTAACAAAAAAACAGGTATCCAGCTCCGGCGGCAGCGTGGCACACAGTTTTTCCGCATACCGGGGCAAACCGTCGTACAGGTACCGGGTATTCGTGTTTAACCGGGCCATCTGCACCTGGCCCGCAGCCACCACGCAGGGGTGGCAATGCCCCACATGAGAGACATTGTTGTACAGATCCAGAAAAGGCCGCCCATGGTAATCATACAAATACTGTCCTTTTCCGGTTACCAATGCCAACGGGTCTGAGTAGGCAACGGAAAGACAGGGGCCTATAAAGGTTTTCCGTCCGGCAGCAACCTCTTCCGGGGCATCCCCCTGATCACCATATACGGTCAGATTCGTACGGGAGGAAAGAATCCGGGCCGCATCAACCGGGGTGACTCTGGAGAACTCCGTCAGTTTTTTCCAGGCCCGCTCTTCAGAAACAAACCAGGACTCTCGCCCCGGATCAATTTCCCGGCGTTGGGCGGAAATGATGACAGAGACAGCCAGGCGGGCACAGATCAGCGGAAAAAGGATTTCAAGTTCCACCGGGGTCAGGGGTCGCTGATCATGATAGGACCCGACGATAACGGCGGCCGAGTCAAGTGCGGATTCTTCATCCAGGGTTAGGTAGGCAACGGCGATGGCCAGATCGCAGATGACCGGATTTTCCAGACAGTCCCCGAAATCAATTACCCCTGTGATCCGGTCCCCGGAAACCAGAACGTTGTCATCGTTCATATCTCCATGGATGAGGGATGACGGCAGGTCCGCCAGCCGGGGTCCGGCGATGGCAGTATACCAAAGAAAAACCTGTTCCAAAATCGATTGTCTGGCCGGGTCTTGGATCTTTTCTATTGACGGGATATGCTGGTCTGCCCGTGTCAGATCCCAGGCATGGGTCCGGGCGGATTCCGGATGGACAATTCCTGCCATGGCCGTATTGATCCGGGCCAGGATTCGCCCCAGATCAATCAGCCGTTTCTCATTGCCGGACAGAGACCGGGACCATGCATCGCCCTCCACAAACGCCAAAAGGCGACCCCGGACCAGCTCACCGGTATCAGATACGAAACAGGCTTCAATTTTTCCTTCTTTTGTGGGGATGATCCGGGGCAGTTGGATGCCCAGGTCGATATGAGCCAGGCTTTCCACTGCCAGGTGTTCCATCTCAATCATCCCGGGTGAAGTCTGACCATCTGCCAGCTTAAAAACGTAGCAAAGCCCCTCATCCGTGTGGATCAGATAATTTTCGTTTTCCCCGGTCAACCGGGTGAATCTTCCACTGATCCCGTAAAGAGTGGATAACAATTGGACAATGGGATTATCTGCTTGCATCTATGCTTTGTTCAATTCCAATTAAGTCCGGTGTTGATGATTTTATCTGTGGAACTATAGCACAGTTTGACCGGAAACTTTACCCATTATAATGCAGGCTGGACCGATTTTTTGGTCCCATTCAAAGAACTCGTATTTAACAACATTGATCGGTTTGATTCACGGGCTTTTTAAAAACAGACGGCGTCTCATTTGAACCAATAAACCAATTAAAAAATATAAAAAGCCCCGGTTAAAACTTACAACCGGGGCTTTTTTTGTTTGATGCGTAAAAATATCTAAATCAATCGAATATCAGTTCAATCTGCACCATGGGCGCTACGTCCCCTTTTCTGGGGCCCAGTTTGGTAATCCGGGTATATCCGCCCTGCCTGGAATTAAATTTTTCAGCCACTTCCTCAAAAAGTTTATGGGCAACGTCTTTTTCACGAATCACTGAAAGTGCCTGGCGCCTGGCATGAAGGTCACCTCTTTTTGCCAGGGTGATCATCTTATCGGCAATTTTTCTCAAGCCTTTTGCTTTGGCTTCCGTGGTTCTGATTTTATCGTGTTTGAACAGGGAAGTCACCATGTTCCTGAACATCGCTTTTCGATGGCTGGAAGTTCTGTTTAGTTTTAATACCGTTTTTCTATGTTTCATGGAATATTATTCTCCTTCCTGGTTGTTCTCTTCTTCCGGTGGTTCGAAACCTTCAAGATCCATGCCGAGTGAAAGGTCCATGGAAGTCAAAACTTCTTTAATCTCATTTAAGGATTTTCGACCGAAGTTTTTGGTTTTCAGCATCTCGCCGTCTGTTTTTTGAACCAATTGATAGATGGTATGGATTCTGGCATTTTTAAGACAATTGGAGCTTCTTACGGAGAGTTCCAATTCATCAACCGACCGATAAATATTTTCATTGAAGTTTTTATCCCCGTCATCACCGGAATCTTCAATATGATCCGGCTCCATGTCCTCATCAAAATTGATAAACGGATTCATCTGCTCCTTTAAAATCTTAGCCGCATAGGCCACGGAACTATCCGGTGTGACCGAACCGTCCGTCCATACTTCAAGGGTCAGCTTATCGTAGTCGGTCTTCTGACCGATCCTCGATGTACCCACCACATATTTCACCCGTTTGATCGGAGAGAACACGCTGTCTATGGGGATGGTTCCGATGGGTGCTTCATCGTCTTTATTTCCGGATGCAAGCGAGTATCCTTTACCGGTTTTAACCACCATGGTCATGTTTAAAACCCCGTTTTCAGAGACCGACGCGATATGCTGTTCAGGATTAAGCACCTCTACTTTTCCGTCCGGGCTGTTTATATCGGCACCGCTTACCTCTGCTTCCCCGTTGACACTGAGGGTAACAATCCTGTCCTCGGTGTCTTCAACTCTAAGTTTTAACTCTTTCAGGTTCAAAATGATTTCCGAAACATCTTCCCTAACATCAGATATCACACTGTATTCATGAAGCGTATCATCAAATTTAACCGATACAATTGCGGCCCCATAGATAGATGAGAGAATTATACGGCGAAGAGAGTTCCCGATAGTGATACCGTATCCCCTTTCAAGGGGCTCACAAACAAATTTACCATATGTTGAAGTTGTTGTAACATCAAGCTTTTCCGGCTTGATCATCTCTCGCCAATTCACATATGCAAGTTTTTCAGATGACATTTATATCTCCTGAATGATTTAATTAACAGGTTCGATCACGAATCTGTTATTTTGAATAAAACTCTACAATTAGCTGTTCCTGGATGGGAAGTGTGATATCTTCACGAACTGGAACGCCGACAACTTCGCCTTTAAACTCTTCTTTTTTGATCTCAATCCACTGTGGGATACCGCGCCGGACGATTGCGTCCAGAGAATCAGAAATCGCCTGGATTTTTTTGCTTTTCTCACGAAGTTCGATCACGTCGCCTTTTTTAACCTGATATGAAGGAATATTTACTTTTTTACCGTTTACGATAAAATGGTTGTGTCTGACAAAGTGGCGACCCTGATTTCTTGAGTTAACAAACCCCATTCTAAAAACCGTATTGTCTAGACGGGTTTCCAAAAGGCTGAGCAGGTTGGTACCGGTAATCCCCCGTTGACGATCCGCTCTTTTGAATGAAATCCGGAACTGTTTTTCACTGATTCCGTATAATCTTCTGACTTTTTGTTTTTCCCGCAGCTGGACCCCGTAATCAGAGATTTTCGTTCTCCGTTGTCCATGCTGTCCCGGTGGATATCCTCTTCGGTCAAAACTGCATTTATCTGAAAAGCATCGGTCGCCTTTCAAAAAAAGCTTCATATTTTCGCGTCTGCATTGTCGGCAAACAGAACCTCTATAACGTGACAATCTTATTCTCCTTTGTAATCAAGTAATCTATACTCTTCTTCTTTTTGGGGGGCGGCATCCGTTATGGGGAACCGGGGTCACATCTTTGATCATGGAAATATTCAACCCGATCGAGTGTAATGCCCGTAAAGCGGATTCACGTCCGGGCCCGGGTCCTTTAACAAAAACACCGACATTCTTCAACCCCTGCTCCATGGCTTTGGCTCCGGCATCTTCCGCGACCAGTTTCGCGGCAAAGGGCGTACTTTTTCTGGAACCTTTGAATCCCTGCATTCCGGCGGAGGACCATGAAATCGTGTTGCCGTTTTCATCCGCAATCGTGACAATCGTGTTATTAAAAGTGGATTGAATATGCACAATACCTGTGGAAATATTCTTTTTTACCCGTTTTTTGGATACTATTTTTTTTGACTTTTTTGCCATAACAATTATACCTTTTAAATTATCCTACTTTTTCTTTTTAACCGCTGTCCGTTTGGGACCCTTGCGTGTTCTGGCGTTGGTACTGGTTCTCTGACCGTGGCAGGGGAGCCCTTTCCGGTGCCGCAACCCCCGGTAGCACCCCAGATCCATCAGGCGTTTGATATTCATGGAAACTTCACTTCTCAGCTCACCTTCCACCTTGTATTCAGCATCAATCACCTTTCTGATCTGATTGACCTGCTCTTCTGAAAGGTCGTTCGCCTTTGTAGTAGGATTGATACCTGTTTTTTCAAGTATCAGTTTTGACCGGCTCGCGCCTATCCCGTAGATATAGGTTAAAGCGATCCATGCATGCTTATCTCTTGGTAAATCTACTCCTGCTATACGTGCCAAATTTCTTCTCCCTATCCCTGACGCTGTTTATGCCGTTTATTAATGCAGATAACTCTGACTACACCCCGTCTTTTGATTACCTTGCAATCTCTACAGATTTTTTTTACAGATGCTCGAACTTTCATCCATCTACTCCTAACCTAAAATATCTATATCATCTTATCTTTAAATCTTTATTTATACCGGTACGTAATTCTGCCGCGACTTAGATCGTATGGTGAAATCTCAACCGTCACTTTATCTCCCGGAAGGATTTTAATAAAGTGCATTCTCATTTTGCCTGAAATATGAGCAAGCAATACGTGCTTATTTTCCAGCTCAACTTTGAACATGGCATTGGGTAATGTTTCAAGGACCTTCCCGTCAACCTTTATGGGTTCTTCTTTTGCCATCGCTTAATTAATCTCCTTATATTATTTTTCCAGGGTTTGATGTTTCAAAATTAAGATCTGCCTTTGATCCTCTTTGTACCGCCACGGCCTAAAAAGCCTTCGTAATTTCCTGAAATGAGATGGGACTCAATCTGAGAAATGGTATCAATGGATACACCCACGACGATTAAGAGGGCGGTCCCGCCAAAATAGAACGGTATGTTAAACTGATCCATCAAAAAAGTCGGCAGCACACAAACGGCCGACACATAAGCGGCCCCGCCTACAGTTATCCGTGTCAACACTTTATCAATGTATTCGCTGGTCCGTTTGCCCGGCCGGATTCCCGGAATATACCCCCCGTTTTTTTTCATGTTCTCGGCCACGTCTTCAGGATTGAATTGGACCGCCGTGTAAAAAAAGCAGAAGAAAACGATGAAGCCGACATAGAGGAGGTAATACCAGACCGTACCCGGGTTAAACATAGCAGCGATGGTTTGCAATATTTCCAGATTGGCAAATTGCGCCAGTGTTGTCGGGAACATAATAATGGAAGATGCGAAAATCGGCGGGATAACACCGGCTGTATTAATCTTCAACGGCAGATGAGAGGTCTGGCCGCCATACATCTTTCTGCCGACAACCCGTTTGGCATAATGAACCGGTATGCGCCGCTGAGCCATTTCCATGTAAATAATTGCAGAAACAACCGCTACCATCATAACAATAAGGATGATGATCATGAAAACGCTCATTTCACCGGTGGAAACCAGACGAAACGTGTTTCCCATGGCCAAAGGCATATTTGCCACAATACCGGCAAAGATAATCAGGGAGATACCGTTGCCGATACCCCGTTCCGTGATCTGTTCTCCCAGCCACATGATAAATGCCGTACCGGCCGTTAAGGTAATGATGGTAACCAGACGGAATCCCCAGCCCGGATGCGGAACAATGGCCACACCGGCCGGAGAGGTCATGCTTTCCAGCCCCACGGAAATACCGAACCCTTGAATAATACTTAAAACAACGGTTCCGTATCGCGTATACTGGGTTTTCTTTTTACGGCCGGCTTCCCCTTCTTTTTTCAATTGTGCCAGATGGGGAACAACAACGGTCATCAATTCCAGAATAATGGAGGCACTGATGTAAGGCATGATTCCCAAAGCAAAGATGGAAAACCGTTCCAGCGCTCCCCCTGAGAACATATTGAACATGGAAAACAAGGTTCCGTCAACCGATGCAAAAAAAGAGGACAGCGCAGCACCGTTCACACCGGGAGTCGGTACATGAATGCCGATCCGGTAAACAAAGAGCAATGCCAGTGTGATAAAAATCTTTCTTTTAAGATCAGGCAGTTTAAACATATTCTGGTAGCTGTTCTCGATCATTTATCATAATCCTTGTGATCAGTTTTTAAAAGTTGTTCCATGCTCGATTAAGCAACACTTCCGCCGGCAGATTCAATTTTCTCCCTGGCAGTTTTGGAGACCAGAACATTTTGCAAAGAGAATTTTTTTGAGACGTCACCCACACCGAGAATCTTAACCCCGTCTACCTGCCCTTTCACCATACCGGCTTCCCGCAGTACCTTAAGATCGATGGTTGCACCGTCTTCAAACCGATCCAGATCTCTGACGTTTAAAACGGCATTATTGGTTTTGAAGATGTTGGTGAACCCTCTTTTGGGTAGCCGCCGATAAATAGGCATCTGGCCGCCTTCGAAACCGGGACGGACATTTCCGCCGGATCTGGCTTTAAGCCCCTTGTGACCCCGTGTGGCTGTTTTGCCCATTCCGGACCCCGGGCCACGGCCTACTTTTTTTCTATTTTTTCTTGCCCCTTTTTCAGGTGCGAGATCATGAAGCTGCATATTACACCTCCTCCACTTTCACGAGATGGGATACTTTCTTAACCTGTCCAAGAATCACCGGATCCGCATTGTGTTCAACGGTATGATGCATCTTTCTTAATCCCAGTGAGCGGACAATGCGGCCATGTTTTGCAGGGCGCCCGATCGTACTTTTAATCTGTGTGATTTTTATTTTACCAGCCATTTTTCTAAACCTTTCTTAAGTAACACCTTGTTACTTTAGTGAATGAGCCCAACCTTTAGTAATATCGTGTGCTCCTAAATATCTTCAGGTCTGAGACCGCGGCGTTTTGCAACTTCCTCTTTGGTGCACAGAGACTGAAGCCCCGCCATTGTCGCTCTGACAATATTCTGTGTGTTATGCGTGCCAATACATTTGGTCAGGATATCGGTCACACCGACCGCCTCAAGAACCGCACGGATTCCGCCGCCTGCAATCAAACCTGTACCTGGAGATGCCGGTTTCAGTAAAACACGGCCGGCGCCGGCTTTGCCAACGACTTCAAACGGAACCGTTCCATCCAGTAAAGAAATTTTTACCATATTTCTTTTGGCCTTTTCCAAACCTTTTTTGATGGCTTCAGGAACCTCTGTGGCCTTGCCCAGGCCGTATCCGACGCTGCCTTCACCGTCACCAACCACAACCAGTGCGCTGAAGCTGAAGTTTCTACCGCCTTTTACGACTTTAGCAACACGGTTGATTCTGACAACCTTATCGATTAATCCGTTATCTTCTGTCTGTTGTTGTTGTCTTGCCAAGGGTCTTCCTCCTTATTAGAAATTCAATCCGGCTTCGCGGGCTCCGTCTGAAAGCGATTTAACGCGACCATGATATAAAAATCCGTTCCTGTCCAGGACTACTTTTGTAATTCCCTTATCAAGAGCTCGTTTGCCGATCAGGTTTCCCACCGCCTTTGCGATGTCGACCTTTTTACCCTCTGCCTTTCCTTCTTTGAATTCTTTATCCAGGGTAGATGCAGATGCGAGTGTGGTACCGTTTGTGTCATCAATGATCTGAGCATAGATATGTTTGGTGCTTCTGAATACACTCATTCTCGGGCGGTCCTGATTACCAAAAATATTCTTTCTGATTCTTTTTTTTCTTTTAAGCCTTGAAACAAGCCTTTGTGATGTATGTCCCATAATCTTTATCTTCCCGCTATTTATTCTTTACCAGCAGTTTTACCGGCTTTTCTGATAATCCGTTCGTCTGAGTACATGATCCCTTTTCCTTTGTAGGGCTCAGGCGGTCTGACACGTCTGACGTTCGCAGCGACCTGACCGACGAGTTCTTTATCAATACCGGACAACGTAATCTGAGTATTGTTTTCAACATTTGCACTAATTCCGTCCGGAAGGTCAAAACTGACCGGATTGGAATATCCCACATTAAGGATCAGATTTTTACCCTTTGCTTCTGCACGGTACCCAATACCGGAAAGGGTCAGCTTTTTCTCGTATCCGGCAGATACACCGGTAACCATATTTGCTATCAGGGATCTGAATAATCCCTGCAAGGCGACTTTTTTCTTGTCATTTGGATCGGTTTTAACTTGGATTACATTCTCTTTTACATCGAGTTCGATGGCCGGGTGCAATTGGCGTTCAAGATTTCCCTTTGGTCCTTTGACTGAAATGACATCTCCATTTAGAGAGAACTGGACCTTATCTGGAAGCGTAACCGGCTGTTTTCCTATTCTAGACATAACTTACTCCTGTGCTACCATACGTTACAAAGAATTTCACCGCCGACATTCGCTTCTCTGGCCTGTTTATCGGTCATCAATCCTTTAGATGTTGAAACGATGGAAATTCCCAGGCCGTTTAAAACCGGCTTAATCTGTTTTGATTTGCTGTAAACCCGACACGAGGGTTTACTGACTCTTTTAATCCCAAAAATGGTGGGCTGATCTTCGGAAACATATTTTAAATAGACACGAATCATGCCCTGTGTCTCATCTTCAAGAAATTTATAATCCTTGATATATCCTTGTTCTTTCAGCACCCGCACCATTTCCAACTTGATCTTTGATCCGGGGATATCCACTTTCGCAAGAGATGCTTTACCACCATTCCGAATGATTGTAAGCATGTCTGCAATTGGATCACTAACTGCCATTTTAATTCTCCTTAAAATTCCGCTGATAGATGTGAATCGGGTTATTTTTACCGTTAAGCTGATTACCAGCTTGACTTTGTTACCCCTGGAAGCTTGCCTTCCGATGCAAGCACCCTGAAACAGATTCTGCAAATACCGGCTTTTCTGATAAATCCTCTTGGTCTACCGCATAACGGGCATCTATTGTATGCTCGAACAGAAAATTTGGGTTTTCTTTTTGCCTTTGCGATTAAAGCTTTTTTAGCCAAGCTTTCCTCCTTAAGATCCTAATTTTTAAAAGGCATGCCGCAATATTTCAGCAGGGCTTTGCCTTCCTCATCGGTTTTAGCTGTTGTCACAACCGTAATGTTCAGACCTTTGATACTCTCGGTCTTATCATAATCAATTTCCGGGAATATGATATGCTCAGTGATGCCCAGGGTGTAATTCCCCCGACCGTCAAATGCTTTACCGGATACTCCGCGAAAGTCCCTAACACGTGGTAATGCAATGTTTACAAGTCTGTCCAAAAAGTCATACATTTTTTCGCGCCGAAGTGTTACCTTACATCCGATAGGCAGGTCGGCGCGCAGTTTAAAATTTGCAATCGGTTTTTTGGCACGCGTAATAACTGCTTTCTGACCGGCAATCAATGCCAGTTCTGAGGCTGCCGGATCAACAATTTTGGGATTCTTTACCGCTTCACCCAATCCCATGTTCAACACGATTTTCTCAAGCTTTGGCACCTGATTCTCATTGACGTAATTAAAGGTTTCCTTAAGCTTGGGAACAACCTCGGTATTGTATTTTTCTTTAAGTGTTGCCATGTTTTACTCCGCCTTTGTTCCTATGAATCGACCTGCTGATCGCACTTCTTGCAGATCCTGACCCGTTTTCCGTCTTCGAGTTGTTTCATTCCAATACGTGTCGGTTTCACACATGAGTTGCACATAATCATTAAATTGGAAATATGAATCGGCATGTTTTTATCCGCAATACCACCCTGGGGATTTGCCTGGGACGGCTTTTGGTGAACCTTGACCATATTAATATTTTCAACAACGACGCGATTGGTTTTCTTGTTTACTTTCAGTACCTTACCGATCTTACCCTTGTCTTTACCGGTGAGCACTTTAACCTTATCATCTTTTTTTATTCTGATCTTGCATCTTTCCATAAGATTTTTCCCCAATTCCCTGGCCGTTAAAGCACATCAGGAGCCAAAGATACGATTTTCATGAATCGTTTGGCCCGCAGTTCTCTTGCGACCGGTCCAAAGATACGTGTACCGATGGGTTCATTTGACTTTGATAAAATAACGGCTGAATTGTCGTCAAACCGGATCATTGAGCCGTCCCGCCTGGATATTTCCTTCTTGGTTCTGACAATAACCGCCTGGACGATATCCCCCTTGCCAACCTTTGCATTGGGAATCGCCTCTTTCACCGAACAGGTAATGATATCGCCAATACTGGCATACCGTCTCTTTGAACCGCCAAGAACCTTGATGCAGTACAGTTCCTTTGCACCGGAGTTGTCTGCCACCGTTAATCTGGTTTCACTCTGAATCATTTCTCAACTCCTTATAATCAAACAGCTTTCTTAACGATTTCAATCACTCTGAAACGTTTCAGCTTACTCAACGGTCTGGTTTCGATTATTTTAACCGTATCTCCGATATGGCATTCATTGGCTGCATCATGGGCATGATATTTTTTGTACCGTTTGATGAATTTTTTGTACACCTTGTGTTGTACAAACCGTTCCACCTGGACGACCACGGATTTATCCATTTTATCGGATACGATCTGACCGATGAGCTCTTTTTTCTTTTTTTGAGTATTTTCCATAGTAGTATCTTCGCTGTTTAGCTAGTCGTTACGTTCATTTCTTTGGATATCGTATAGAGCCTGGCAATATCCTTTTTCACATTCGAAAGTGTCGCCGTATTTTCGAGCTGACCCACCTCATTTTGAAAACGAAGATTAAAAAGCTCTTTTTTCAGCTCTACCAGTTTTTCTCTTATCTGGTCCGCTTCCATCTCTCTGATTTCACTGGCCTTCATTATTATTTACTCCTTTCCACAAATCGGGTTTTTACGGAAAGCTTTCTGGCAGCAAGTCTCATCGCCTCTTTAGCCACTTCAACTGAGACACCTTCCATCTCATATAGAATCTTACCGGGCTTAATCCTGGCGACCCAGGCGTCTGTTGCCCCTTT
This sequence comes from Desulfobacula sp., assembly GCA_028280105.1. Taxonomy (GTDB): domain Bacteria; phylum Desulfobacterota; class Desulfobacteria; order Desulfobacterales; family Desulfobacteraceae; genus Desulfobacula. Next base: position 13,554 of record JANQML010000344.1, read on the forward strand.
ACCCTTACCCATCCGAACTTCAGCCGGCTTCTTGGTAACCGGATGATCCGGAAAAAAGCGAATCCAGCTTTTACCCTGTCTTTTTGCATGACGGGTCATTGCAACCCTGGCTGCCTCAATCTGTCTGGCATTGACATAACCGCATTCAATTGCCTGCAATCCGAAATCACCAAAGCTCAACGTGTTGCCCCGGTTTGGAGATCCCTTTGTTCTGCCGCGAAATTGCTTACGGAATTTTACATTTTTTGGACTAAGCATCTTTTATCTCTCCTTGCTACCGCTATTTGACCAACACCTGTTCATCCGGACTTAAAACTTCACCTTTAAAGATAAAGGTTTTAATTCCAATGGCCCCGTAAGTGGTATTTGCTTCTATAAATCCGTAATCCACATCAGCTCTCAACGTATGAAGCGGAATCCGTCCCTCTTTATACCATTCCGTCCGTGCCATTTCCGCACCGCCCAGGCGCCCGGAACAGATAATCTTGATTCCTTTGGCACCAAACCGCATGGCGGAAGATACACTCCTTTTCATGGCGCGTCTGAACGCAATTCGTCTTTCAAGCTGCAATGCAATATTTTCAGCAACCAGCTGCGCATCTATTTCAGGGCGCCTGACCTCTTTAATATCGATAAGAACAGCCGGCTCAAGCATTTTTTCAAGCTCTTGTTTGAGCAATGCGATCTCAGACCCTTTTTTTCCAATAATAATACCCGGTCTGGCCGCGAAAACCCGCAGACGGATCTGTTTGGAAAACCGTTCAATTTCAATTTTCGAAATACCGGCGTGATACAATTTCTTTTTTAAAAATTTTCTGACTTTGAAATCTTCTTCTACAAAAGAGGCATATTCCTTGTCTGCATACCATCTGGAATCCCAAGTCCTGATAATGCCTAATCTTAATCCTATAGGATGTACTTTCTGGCCCAAGCTTATATCCTCCTATCTGTCAGTTTCTTCAACAATAACTGTTAAATGACTGGTTCTTTTCAAAATTCTGCTGGCTCTTCCCCGGGCTCTTGCACGAAACCGTTTCAAGGAGGGACCATGATTGACAATAATATTTTTTACGACCAGTTTATCCACATCAAGCTCATTGTTGTGCTCTGCATTGGCAATTGCCGACTGCAGTGTCTTATAGATAATACCCGCAGCTTTAAGCGGCATGAATTTTAAAAGTGTCAGCGCCTGTTCGGCATTCTTTCCTTTTACTTCATCAATGGGCAACCTGAGCTTAAACGGTGAAATCCTTGTATATCGTGTCGTTGCTTTAACTTCCATATCAATATCCTTTAATCAAACAAAGAGATTATCTCTTGGCTTTTTTGTCTCCTGCATGACCCCAGAAGGTTCGCGTTGGAGAAAACTCCCCGAGTTTATGACCCACCATATTTTCCGAAACAAAAACAGGAATAAATTTTTTACCGTTATGAACGGCAAAGGTAATTCCTACCATTTCAGGAAAGATGGTTGATCTTCTTGACCAGGTCTTGATAACTTTGTTGCTTTTGGATTGACTTGCCTCCTGAACTTTCTTGTAAAGCTGAGGTGCAATGTATGGTCCTTTTTTCAATGATCTTGGCATAATCGCTCACCTATTTATTTTGGCCTATTTTCTCTTGGCTCTTCGTTTTACAATGAATTTATCGGTCCTGGCGTTATTTCGGGTTCTTTTCCCTTTTGTCGGAATCCCCCAAGGCGTACAAGGCTGACGGCCTCCGGAGGACCGTCCTTCTCCGCCGCCCATGGGATGGTCGACCGGGTTCATGGCGACACCACGAACAGACGGCCGTTTGCCCATCCAGCGGCTCCGGCCGGCTTTACCGATCTTAACATCACCGTGTTTCTCATTGCCGACTCTGCCAACAGTTGCTTTACATTTAACATGAATCATTCTTACTTCACCGGAGGGCAGCAGCACCTGGGCGTATTTACCCTCTTTGGCCATCAATCTCGCATACCCGCCCGCGCTTCTGACGATTTGGCCCCCTTTGTTCTGCTTGAGCTCGATATTATGAATCCGGGTTCCCGTGGGGATATCTTCAAGCGGCATACAGTTTCCAGGCTTAATGTCAGCACCCGGTCCGGTTTCAAGGATATCGCCCACTTTCACATCCAACGGCGCAAGGATATATCTTTTTTCACCATCCGCATAAACCAGAAGAGCGATACGGGCGCTTCTGTTCGGATCATATTCAATGGCGGATACTTTTGCCGGAATACCGTCTTTGTCCCTTTTAAAATCGATGATACGATATTTTTTCTTTGCCCCGCCACCTCTGTGCTTGGATGTAATTCTTCCATAACAGTTACGGCCGGCACGTTTGTTGATATTTTTCGTCAGGCTGCGTTCAGGTTTGGTTTTTGTAATCTCTTCAAAAGACAGATATTCCTGGGAACGTCGTCCTGGAGATGTCGGTTTGGTCTTGATTATAGTTGACATAAATATACCTCTTTAAACACCTTCAAAAAAATCGATTCGCTGTCCTGGCATCAAAGTCACGACAGCTTTTTTCCAGTCGTTTCTTTTGCCGATGATTCTGCCGCGCTGCTTGACTTTCCCCTTTACCTGAATGGTCCTTACCTGTTTGACTTTGGTATTGAATGTCTTCTCAACAGCATCTTTGATTTCAACCCGGTTGGCTCTCTTATCCACTCTCAGCGTAACCTGATTGTTCAGCTCTTTTTGAAGGGTTGTTTTTTCTGTAACAACGGGCCCTCTAATGATGTCATACTCTTTCATATCAGCTCAACCTCCCTTCGATATTCTTAATGGATTCTTCCACTAAAAGAAGGTTTTTAAACTTTAAAATATCATATACATTCAGCCCCTCCGTCTTGATGACCTTTACATCCGGAAGATTCCGGGAAGATAGCAGAAGATTGGTATCTTCGGCATCGGAAACAATCAGCAGATCAGACAGTTTTAAAGTTTTAAGCACATTGGCCAACTCTTTGGTCTTGATAACGTCAAGCTTGAAGTCATCAATCACGTGAATGGTTTTATCTTCTAACTTAGCGCTTAACGCCATCTTCAGTGCGAGCTTTCTCACTTTTTTCGGCACCTTGATCGCATAAGATCTCTGGGAAGGGCCAAATATTACCCCACCGCCTTTTCTAAGGGGAGATTTTACACTTCCTGCGCGGGCATTTCCCGTCCCTTTCTGACGAAACAGCTTTTTGGTAGATCCCTTCACCATTCCCCTTGTTTTACACGCAGCAGTCCCTTCTCGTTTTGCGACGAGCTGGGACCGAACGACCTGGTGAAGAACACTAATCTTAACGGGAGTTTTGAAAATTGCATCAGAGAGCATTGCTTCAGACACTTTTTCACCTGCACTGTTTAATACATCTACAGCAGCCATATTCTTCCTCATAAATTTTGATCAGCTATGCATCACTGCGATATTTTTGCAATACCCATAGCCGCATTCATTCTCAACACCGGCGATTTTCAGACCGGGTTGAGAGTAAAATTACTTATTTTTTGCTAATCAGCCTTTTTTACTTCCAGAATACCTGTTTTCCACCCAGGCACGGCGCCCTTTACCAACAACAGATTTTCATCCGGCCGAATATCCACAATCGTTAAATTTTTTACGGTTTCTCTTTCAACACCCATATGACCCGGCATTTTTTTACCCTTGATAATTTTTCCCGGCCATGCGCTATTACCGACAGACCCCGGTTTTCTATGGTTTCTGTTACCATGGGTTTCCGGTCCTCGGCTAAAACCGTGACGTTTGATTGTTCCTTGAAAACCACGTCCTTTTGTGATGCCGGAAATCGTCACCTTCTCTCCGACTGAAAAAAGGTCCGCACCTCTGGTGCTCCCCAGTTCCACATCGGCCACATCATCGGTTCGAAACTCTCGTAATACACGAAATCCCTTATCAGTGGCCTTTTTTAAATGTCCTGCCATGGGTTTGGTTAATTTCTCAACTTTTTTTTCATCAAAAGCCAGTTGAAGAGAATTGTATCCGTCGGTTTCAACGGTTTTAACCTGGGTAACAACACAAGGCCCCACCTGTACAACGGTAACAGGAACAAGCTCTCCACTTGCGGAGAAGACATTGGTCATTCCGATCTTTTTTCCAAGTAATGCACTCATAATTGGTTCCTGTTATTGAACTATAGTTTAATTTCGACATCCACACCCGGTGACAGATCGAGCTTCATCAATGCATCGACTGTCTGTTGTGTGGGCTCAAGAATATCCATCATTCTTTTGTGCGTTCTGATTTCAAATTGCTCCCGAGATTTTTTGTTTACATGGGGGGAACGCAACACAGTAAACTTGTTGATCCGCGTTGGAAGCGGCACCGGACCGACGATCCGGGCACCGCTTTTCCGAGCTGTATCAACAATATCTACTGAAGACTGATCTAGGAGCTTGTGATCATAGGCTTTGAGCCGGATCCTAATTTTCGTTTTCAACATGATAGATCACTCTTCCTGAATTATTCTACAATTTCACCGATAACACCGGCACCAACGGTACGACCACCTTCCCTGATGGCGAACCTGAGCTCTTTTTCCATTGCGATGGGATTGATCAACTCAACGTTAATGGTTGCATTGTCACCGGGCATGATCATCTCAACCCCCTCT
>JANQML010000354.1 GCA_028280105.1 Desulfobacula sp.
ATCCTTCCCCCGCTACCACAGAAACAACGGGGGGTTCAGCGTTCGGCGCTGCTCCCCTTTATGCGTTTTGAACAATTTGCCCCATACATCTTGTTTTTCTGTTATTTGCTCCGGCTCACCTTTGATAAAATCCGCAGGCACACCATTTTTGACGGCTTGAATGATGACGAAATTGTTTTAGTGGCAACGATGTATTTTTAGGGTAAATTGCTGGAAAAACCTAAATGAAATCCCGCCTCAAAAATCTCAATGAGACAAAAGAGCTTCATAGTCTCTGCCGCCATAAAAGATGTTCATGATTCTCACCGTTGCATTTTTTTCATCAACAAGAAAAGCTGCAACCGATCTTCTATCAAGCGGATAAATTCTTAATCCAGCCATTAAATCATCTCTTTGTTGGCCTCGTATGGGTGATGTTTTCAACTCCTGGCATTTATGGTGAAGCTTTTCGATATACAACCATGCCCTTTTTCGGAAACCACTTTGTTCTGCTATGTAATTGTATATTTCCTCAAGATCATTGATGGCATCAGGCATTAAATAGACGTCATATTTTCTCATTGAATTCCTGTTCCATCATTAATTTGTGTCGTTCCTCGATTTTCCGGAATGCATTATCAAGGGGGACAGGGGATCCGCTTTTTGCGGACCGTTCCAAACGTTCGCGGATTAAATCAAGCCTGGCTTGCCGCTCATCCTCTTTTTGTTGCCATAACCTCATTGCTTCCCTGATCAGCTCACTGGTTGAACTATAAAAGCCAGAATCAACTTTTTTTTTGATTGAGGCCAACATATCCGGAGGTAAAGTTATTGTAATTCTTTCTGCTTTTCCTGTTTGCATAGATTATTCTCCATTAGAGTATGATTTAATCATACTTTTAAGAGTGACCAGAGTCAATTTTTAAATCTGTTTCAGAATAAATTCTTGAATCTTTTTACAGCTTGTTCTTCCCTATATCACTGGAATTTTAACCTATTTCAGCATGCGTTATAAGTGTTTATCAGGTCCGAAAGGAGGGTGGAAAACCTTGGGAAAGCTCTGCATCTTGCATTGTTGGTTGATTTTGTGGAACCGTTAAATCCGGCGTCTTATCCTGGCCAGAAGCTTTGCTTTGAAATTGTTTCATAAAATTTGACTCAGCCAATTTATTATGAGATTTTTCCATATTTTCTTCTACAGCATCGGGAGCAATGATTTTATCTTGATTAATTTTCCATGGTAAGTATATCTTGAGACATACTTAAACAAGAGGTACCTATGAAAATTATAACCACTCATAAGGGAACGGACTTTGACGCACTGGCTTCATTGATTGCAGCGACTCTGATCTATCCGGATGCCAAACCGGTACTGCCCACGTCCATCAATGCCAATCTGAAAGCATTTTTAGCTATTCATAAAGACCTTTTTGATATTTATTCTCCCAAGGATATCGTTCTGGATCATGTGGATACGCTCATTGTCGTGGATACACATTCCTGGAGCCGGTTGGAAGGCATGGAACCGCTCAGGAAAAAACCGGATCTGAATATCATTATCTGGGATCACCACCTTCAAGGCGATATGAAAGGGAAAGTTGAAACAATTCGGGAAACCGGCGCAGCGGTTTCTTTGCTCATCCAGGAAATTAAAAGACAGAAGAAACTGGTGACCCCGATTCAGGCAACCCTCTTTTTGATGGGGATTTACGAGGATACAGGCAATCTGAGTTTTCCGTCCACCCTGGCAGAGGATGCCCATGCTGCCGGGTTTTTGCTGGAACGGAAAGCAGACCTGACTATTTTGTCTACATTTTTACGACAGGCTTATGGCAAAAAACAAAAAGATATTCTTTATCATCTGATCAAGTCGGCCAAACGGGGGGAGTCGTCTGGATTCTCCTACTCCATCGCCAGAATGGAAATAGAAGGCAGGGTGCAGAACCTGGCACTGGTGATTCAAATGTACCGGGAAATTTTGAATGTGGATGTGGCATTCGGTGTCTTTCACGAGCCGAAAAAAGACAGGTGCATGGTCATCGGAAGAAGCGCTGTGGATGAAGTCAATATCGGAATGATGATGAAAGGCCTCAACGGTGGCGGACACCCCGGTGCCGGTTCCGCCCTGTTGAAAAAGGTCGAACCGGATGCGATCGAAGAACTTCTTGTGGAATTGCTGGCCGGAAACCAGCATTCTTCAGTCATGCTTTCGGATATAATGTCATACCCGGTAATTACCGTTAACCAGAATACCCGGATCGAAGAGGTGGCCATGATTCTCCGGGATATGGGGTGTACCGGTATGCCGGTGGTGGATGACCAGGAGCGTATTGTCGGTGTGGTTTCAAGACGCGATTTTAAAAAGATTCGCAAGACCGAGCAAATGCAGTCACCGGTTAAGGCGTTTATGAGCCGTAACACCATTACCATCGAGCATGACAGAAGTACCATTGAAGCGGCCCGGCTGATGATCAAAAATGATATCGGCAGAATTCCGGTGATGAAGGATGATAAGGTGATCGGAATCATTACCCGATCCGACGCCATGATGTATATGTATGACCTTCTTCCGGACTGATGGAAAAAGTAAGGTATTAGGGGGAAACCCGATATTGAACCGGCGGTGGGTCAGACAGCCAGCAGCGGCTCTATTAATTTTTTATTTATGGTATCAGCTGTTTTCCCTTTATCTTTTTGACCGGATGTATTTAAAAAAATATCGATCAATTCCCGGGTATATGTTTGGGCCGTGTTGAATCCGGTGATTCTGGCCTTCTCAATCCCATCCCAGTCCTGATCTGATGCAAATTTTTCAAATGCCTGACGAAGCTGTGGAAACAACGGTTTAAACAGACCGTCCTGAAACGCGGCGTAAAACCCCAAACCGGCGCTGTTTTTTGTTTTGATGATGTGGGTCAGGGTGCCTTTTGGTCCGGTATCTGCCAGAAGGTCTTTGACCGTCCGGGCAAGCAGTTCGACCGGTGTGTGGGGAAACGCTGAAACAATTTCCCTAAAAGTCTGATGATCAAAAACCGTGTCGGTTATTTCTCCCAGTTCATGATGCATATACGTTTGCACCTGAACCGATAAAATAGACGGAAAATGGATTTTTCTGTTTTCAAGGCTTGTGTCCGGAAGCCGGCACTTTTTCAGCGCATAATGGAGGAACCGCCGGCCTGATTTTTTTAAATAGACCATCTGGTCCCACAAAAACAGGGAAGCGGATTCCTGGCGGATGATTATGCGGTTATCCTGATTCAGTGCCGGAATGGTCAGAAGATCCCTGGCCCGCTCCCTGCCAAGGATCAGAACGGAATTGCCATGCAGGTCAAAGGCCTTTTCTATTTCGGCCAGAAAGAAGGTGGGCTTTAGAGAGTGGGCATAACCGGCGCCGTAAAACAGGTTTTGAGATGTCAGAACGCGATTGATCGCCTTTGTGTCAAAGGGGTCATAGATTCGACCCAAAAGAGGCAGAGGAGAAAAAGGGGTACCCTCTATTTTGTCCCATAGCCGTTCTTTTTCATCGATCCACTTCACAAGTCTTTCCGGGTGGTTCTCTTCCCAGGGGTTGAGGCCTTTTTCCCACTTGTTGAGATCCCGGAGGCGAAGGGCCATGCCGCAGATGGAAAAAATACCGGCACCTCCGGCATCGGAGATATCACAATTGGTCTGCAGAGCATGTAGAAAAGGATTCAGGTCGATTTTTTGCGTCATGGGTTCCTTTAATTTTTAATTTATCATACTATGAGTCTAACAGAGGTGACAATGAAATCAATTACAAAATTATATCGAATAGGGACGGGGCCATCAAGCAGTCATACCATGGGCCCTCAAAGAGCAGCCGAAATATTTAAAAACAGGTTTCCCGGGGCGGAACGGTACCAGGTGGTTCTGTTTGGCAGCCTGGCCGCAACCGGGAAAGGGCATCTTACCGATGTGGCGATTAAAGCCGTGTTTCAGGAAAATATCGAGATTATCTGGAAACCTGAAGAAACCTTGATTGAACATCCCAATGCCATGACGTTCACTGCATTGGATCATTCCGGGAAATCAACGGGCTCTTCGGTTTTTTTCAGCACAGGCGGAGGCGCGATCCGAGAACAGGGCGAGGAGCCCAACCATCCGGATATCTATCCGATCCGGTCCCTGGATGAGATCATCACTTACTGCCATTCAAATCATATCCGGTTTTTTGACTATGTCTACTCCCTTGAGGATGAGTCGTTTCCATCCCATCTGGAACAGGTGTGGACGGCTATGAAAGAGGCCATTGACAGGGGCATTCGAAGAGATGACATACTTCCCGGCGAACTGAAATTGAAACGAAAGGCCTGG
>JANQML010000042.1 GCA_028280105.1 Desulfobacula sp.
ATCCATTGCCAACGTCGTCCCCACGGGGACGTTTAGCATTCCTTTGATGAAAAAAGTCGGATTTCCGGCGGAAAAGGCAGGTGCCGTTGAAGTGGCCGCATCCACCAACGGTCAATTAACCCCGCCGGTTATGGGTGCGGCCGCCTTTTTGATGGTGGAATATGTGGGAATTTCCTATGTAGAAGTTATCAAGCACGCTTTTTTGCCGGCCATTATTTCATATATCGCATTGGTCTATATTGTTCATCTTGAAGCGTGTAAACTGGGTTTGAAAGGCATTGAGAGAACCGTTATAAAACCCATTACCCAAAAACTGCTCTCCTTTGTGATGACGATTCTATTTATTATCATTATCGGCGGAGCCACCTATTACGGATTGGGCTGGATTAAAACCCTTGCCGGTGGTGCAACCATCTACATCGTCGGTCTTCTTCTGGCCGCAGCCTATTTCGGGCTGATCTGGCTGGCCTGCCAGGTGCCGGAGCTGGAAACCACCCACCAGATCAACGTGTTGCCCGATTTAAAAGAGACCGCCCAGGCCGGATACTATTTTCTTCTGCCCGTGGTTGTACTGATGTGGTGTCTGACGGTTGAACGCCTTTCTCCTTCATTGTCGGCTTACTGGGCAACGATGCTGCTCATTGTCATTGTGCTGACCCAGCGACCGCTAAAAGGAATGATCCGAAAGAAATCCGGAGACGAATTCTCGTTTAAACGGGGGGGGCATGAGTTCATCGACGGTCTGGTGGGCGGTGCCAGGAATATGATCGGTATCGGTGTGGCAACGGCTGCCGCCGGCCTTGTCGTCGGAACCGTCACCCTGACCGGTATCGGGCTGGTTATGACGGAGTTTGTCGAATTTATATCCGGCGGGAACCTGATGCTGATCCTGTTTTTTACGGCAATTATCAGCCTCCTGCTGGGAATGGGGCTGCCGACGACGGCCAACTATATTGTCGTCTCCACATTGATGGCACCGGTTATCGTTGAACTGGGAGCCCAAAGCGGATTGATCGTTCCCCTGATCGCGGTTCATCTCTTTGTCTTTTACTTCGGCATCCTGGCCGATGATACACCGCCTGTGGGTTTGGCAGCCTTTGCTGCGGCCGGTATATCAGGCGGCGACCCCATTCGAACCGGTATCCAAGGGTTTGCATATGATATTCGAACCGCAATATTACCGTTCTTTTTTATTTTTAACACGGAACTGTTGATGATCGGAATCACCTCCTGGTACCATCTCTTAGCCGTTATCGCCGCCTCTGTTATTGCCATGCTGCTGTTTGCGTCGGCCACCCAGAGGTATTTTTTGACCAAGAACCGGTTGTGGGAATCTCTAATATTTTTGCTCATTGCCTTTACCCTGTTCCGGCCGGGATTTTTTTGGGACCGGGTTTTTCCGCCCTTTATTCTGGAACCGGGTACCGAACTGGTCCGGATTGTGGAGGAGACAGAACCGGGAAAGATGCTGCGGTTGAAAATCCGGGGAGAGAGCATGGAAGGGGAGCCCTATGAAAAAGCGTTGATGCTGCCGGTGGGAGAGGGGAATACCGGATCTGAACGGCTCAATGAAATGGGGTTTGAAATCCGTAACCAAGACGGAAAAGTCTGGGTTGATAATGTTGTTTTTTCAAGTAATGCTGAAAAAATGGGGATTGATTTTGACCAGGAAATTCTGATTGTCAAAACGCCGGCCGACCGGCTGCCCAAGCAGCTGATGTTTATTCCGGCCCTGGCATTGTTTGTCGTGATCTATGGGGTGCAGAGAAGACGGAAAGAACGGGAGCTAAAGCTTTCAACTGCATAAACCGGATATCTTTCCTGCAAGTTGTGCGGCGTTCCGGTTTACGGGATTGCGCAAAACAGGTTCTTAAGAACGAGTATGATGTATACGAATAGAGGAGGGGCATATGTTTAAAAAAATATTGGTACCCATTGATGTCGAGTACCCCCGGACGTCCAAGGCGGTGTATGATAATGCCGCTGAGATCGCGTCGTTCAGCAATGCGGAGATCCGGCTGGTCAGCGTGATGCCCGGATTCAGCATGCCCATTGTGGCCTCTTTTGTAACGGATGAGATGAAGGAAGAGGCCAAAGCGGAATTTAAAAAAGCCTTAAAGGAATTTACCGATCAGCATTGCGGGGAGAATGTGTCCGCAAAAGTGTTAATCGGTAAAAATCATGAAGTCATCTTAAAAATGGCGGAAAAATGGGAGGCAGACCTTATTGTGGTCTATCATAATCACAGGCGGAAGGTAAACGAAGCCTTTTCCCAGAACTGTGCCCAAAAAATTGTTAAAAACGCGGATTGTTCGGTATTAAGGCTGCGAAATGTATTGAGTTGAGACAGCCATCTGTCGTATCCGTAAAACGGTTAGGGGTGAACCGCAACCACGGCTCACCCCCTGTCTTATCCAACAGACTTTTATTATACAACGCCCTGGTCCATCATGGCATCCGCCACTTTGACAAAACCGGCAATATTGGCGCCATTCACATAATTGCCGGGAGTGCCGTATTCCTCTGCAGCATCGATACAGTCGGAATGGATGGATTTCATGATGCCTTTGAGCTTGGCTTCCACCTCCTGCCGGCTCCACTGGATTCTCATGGAATTCTGGGACATCTCAAGTCCGGAAACGGCCACGCCTCCGGCATTGGCTGCTTTACCGGGTCCATAGAGAATTTTATTCTCCAGATAGATATCGATGCCGCCCGGCGTGGTGGGCATATTGGCTCCTTCACTCACCACATAGACACCGTTGGCCATCATCTGTTGCGCATCTTTGGTATTGATTTCATTCTGTGTGGCGCTGGGAAAAGCGCAGTCTGCCTTGTGATTCCAAACCGGGTTGTGGTCAACGGCATCGTCTGTCGGCGTATAAACCGACTCCGGATACTTTTGTGTATACTCTTCAATCCGTCCCCGTTTGGCGTTTTTCAGGTACATGACATAATTGAGCTTGTCTGTATCAATCCCGGCTTCATCGTAGATATATCCGGAAGAATCCGACAGGGTAACCACTTTCCCCCCCAGTTCGAGTATCTTTTCCGTGGTGTACTGCGCCACATTTCCGGATCCGGATACGAGACAGGTTTTGCCTTCAAGGCTTTCACCCCGGGTGGCCAGCATTTCCTGGGCAAAAAAGACGGATCCGTATCCGGTGGCTTCCGGACGGATGAGGCTGCCGCCCCAGTTCAGACTTTTACCGGTGAGAATACCGGTGAATTCATTGTTCAGCTTTTTATACATGCCGAACAGGTAACCGATTTCCCGGCCGCCCACACCGATATCTCCGGCCGGCACGTCCGTGTTCGATCCCAGGTGGCGGTAGAGTTCTGACATGAAACTCTGGCAAAACCGCATGACTTCGTTGTCTGATTTTCCTTTGGGATCAAAATCCGACCCCCCTTTTCCACCGCCCATGGGAAGCGTGGTCAGTGCATTTTTAAATACCTGTTCAAATGCCAGGAACTTCAGGATTGAAAGATTCACCGACGGATGAAACCTCAAACCGCCTTTGTAAGGCCCGATGGCCGAGTTCATCTGGATTCTGAATCCCCGGTTGACCTGAACCCGGCCCTGGTCATCGACCCAGGGTACCCGGAACTGAATGATACGATCCGGTTCAACAATGCGCTCCATAATACCGGCATGGCGGTATTCGGGGCGATTGTCCAGAACCGGTTTGACCGATTCGACCACTTCGGTGACAGCCTGATGAAATTCTTTCTCAAACGGATCCCTGTCTTTGACAATGGTTAGTACATCCCTCACTTGTTTCTCCTCAAATTTTGGTTAAACATCATTGTCTATTTTTAAAGGCTGTTTCCGAAGCGCCATTCTAGCCGGAAACAGCCCTGGTGAAACAAGTTATGCTGCCGATCCCATTTTAATCCCCAGATCCAGGGCTTTTTTGTTCATCTCCATAAAATCCGGCGGGATAGTGGTTTCCAGCACCTTCAGGATCGAATCCGGTGCGATGAGCTGGGTGACACCCAACAGGGTGCCCAACATACAGATGTTGAAAACAATGGGTTTTCCGATCTTGTCCATGACGGTTTCATACATGGGAAGGGCCACATGTTTCGCATCCACTTTTTTTTCGACGGAAACATATCTTGAATCCACCAGAAGCAGACCGCCTGGGCGGATGATCGGTGAGAATTTATTATAGCTTTCCTGGGTCAGGCTGACCAGAATATTGGGCTGGATGACCTTGGGAAAGTTAATGTCATCATCGTCAATGATGACGTCGCTTCTGGTGGCACCGCCACGGGCGGCCGCACCATAACTTTGAGACTGGATGGCATGTTTGTTTTCATAGATCGCTGCCGCTTTTGCAACAATGATGGCTGCCGTAATCACCCCTTGTCCCCCGGATCCGGAAAAGACAATTCTTGAACGTTCCATTATTTAATTTCCTTTCCTCTATCGTTTTGTCAGTTGGGCCCGTTCAATCACCTGATCATAGGCTTCACAGTATTCCGGTACCTCGGGCGTTTCCACAAAAATACCCCGTTGAATCAGTTCCGGATTGTTTTCAAGCTTTTTGGATCCGATTTTAACGGTGTTGGTTTTATAAGATTCCATCATCTGAACCGCATTCCCTTCTTTGTTCTTACGGCCGTAATAGGTGGGGCACTGGGTTAAGATTTCAACAACGGAAAATCCCTTGTGGTCAATGGCTTTCTTAAGCAATTTTTGTGATTCTTTGGCATGGTAGACGGTGGAGCGGGCCACAAATGTGGCACCGGCGCTTTTGGCCAGTTCAACGATGTCGAATTCCCGGTCAATGGTGGAGAAGGGTGCGGTGGTGGCTTTTTTATTGCAGCCGGACAACGGCGAAAACTGCCCCCCGGTCATGCCGTATATCCGGTTGTTCATGACAATGGCCGTGATGTCGATATTTCGCCTGGCGGCATGGATAAAGTGGTTTCCGCCGATGGCCAGTGCATCGCCGTCACCCATGGTCACAATGGTTTTCAACTCCGGTTTGGACAGCTTCACCCCGGTGGCAAAGGAGAGAGCCCGGCCATGGATGGTATGGAGAGAGTGAAAATCCACATACCCGGATATTCTGGAGGAACACCCGATTCCCGATGCCATGACGATTTCGTTCTTTTCCAGTTTCAGTTCGTGAATGGCCCTTAACAGCGAACCCAGAACAATGCCGTGGCCGCAGCCCGGACACCAGATATGGGGGAAGAAACGGGCACGTATATAATCTTTAAAATCAAATTCTTCTTTAACCATGTTAAACCCCCTTGCCCTGGATCATTCTAAAATGAGTCTTAATATTTGTGGGTGAGATCAGTTCACCGTCCGTCCGGTTGGCCAGAAAAACTTTGTCCGGATCGTTTACCGCATTTTTTACCTGGGTAACCACCTGCCCCATATTCATTTCCACCACCATCACCGCTTTGGCATCGGCGCATTTTTCCCTGACCATGTTTTCGGGAAAGGGCCACAGGGTCTGCAGTTCAAGGACACCGATCTTGACACCGCGGGTTCTGCGGTTTTTAGCCATGTGAATGGCGGACCGGGCAGAGGAACCGTAGGAGATCAGTACATATTCGGCATCTTCCATCCAGTACTCTTTGTACATGGCAATCTCGTTGACGTTGTTTTCAATCTTGTCGATCAGGTGACGCAGGAGTCCGGAGACGACTTTGGGATTGTTGGACGGGAATCCCCACATGTCGTGGAAGAGGCCGGTAACATTGTACCGGTGCTCACCGCCGAAATCGGACATGGGCAGGCGGCCGTCTTCCCTGGGCAGGTACGGGTGGTAATCCACCCCTTTTCGGACCGAGGTCCGCAACCGTTCCACCACCGGAATCTCACCCGGTTCCGGGATCACGAGTTTTTCTCTCATGTGTCCGACGACTTCATCCAGCAGAATAATCACGGGGGTCCGGTAGGTTTCCGCAATATTAAATGCATCCACCGTGATTTTAAACACATCCTGGTGGTTGGATGCCGTCAGAGCGACAATGGAATGATCCCCGTGGGTGCCCCATCTGGCCTGGTTGACATCTCCCTGGCTGACATGGGTCGGATTGCCCGTGGACGGGCCGCCGCGCTGGACATTGGCAATAACGCAGGGGATTTCGGCCATGCACGCATACCCGAGGGCTTCCTGCTTTAGGGAAAACC
>JANQML010000103.1 GCA_028280105.1 Desulfobacula sp.
GATGGTTTTCATCCGTTCTGAAACGTATAAATCAGAATTCAACCCGGCCCGGTGACCCTGAACCACCAAACGGTCCCGCCTGCGGCGTATGGCTGATACGCCCTCAGTCGTCACGCCTTGCCGCCTTGCATCCGGCACCGTCTGATGGCCAGGGAGGCGGTGCAACCCATGACCCACATGCGAAACAAAAATTGGATGGTGGGTTTGGGGCATGATATCTGTTCATTCACAGGCCGATAATACGGGGATTGACTTTTTCCCGGCCAAACTATAATTTGACCTAAACTTTTACCTGAGGATGGCGTGATGAATAATTTTTTTTCAAACCTGACCGACCGGCCGGATCCGGTTTTTTTTCTGATTGCAGGCCCCTGCGTAATCGAGAACCGTGATACCTGTTTTCAAATAGCGGACCATTTAAAAGAGTTAACCGGAAAACTGAACATCCCGTTTATTTTCAAAGCATCGTTTGACAAGGCCAACCGCACGTCCATAGACTCGTTCAGGGGCCCGGGGCCGGAAGAGGGGCTCGACATCCTGGCAGCAATCAAAAAAGACCTCAATCTCAAGGTTCTGTCAGATATCCATTTGCCGGACCAGGCCCACAAAGCAGCCCGGGTTCTGGATGTCATACAGATACCGGCGTTTTTATGCCGGCAGACGGATTTAATCGCCGCAGCCTGTCAAACCGGGCGGCCGGTAAATATAAAAAAAGGACAGTTCTTATCACCAAAAGAATGCAAAAACATCCTTAAAAAAGCCGAGCAATCCGGGAATTCCGGTATCTGCATTACGGAGCGCGGCTCAAGCTTTGGGTATAACAACCTGGTGGTGGATTTCAGATCCGTTCCCATTATCCGGAAGATGGGGGTTCCTGTCGTATTTGATGCCACCCACAGTGTTCAGCTGCCCGGCGGTGCCGCAGATTCATCCGGCGGCGAGCGCCGGTTCGTCCCTACCCTTGCCAGAGCAGCCGTTGCAGCCGGTGCCGACGGAATCTTCATCGAAACGCATCCCGAACCGGACAAGGCGCTTTGCGATGGTCCCAACTCCATGCCGCTCTCTGAAATGGAAGCCCTTTTAACCTCACTTTTAGCCATTAAAAAGGCAACCGGGTCTTCATTATGAAGGAAAAATTATCTCAAATAGAGTTACTTTTACTGGATGTGGACGGTGTTCTGACGGATGGAACCATTACCTATGCGGATTCGGGCGAACAGGTTAAAAGTTTTCACTCAAGCGACGGTTTAGGATTGCGGATGCTGATGGATGCAGGGATCGGAGCGGGTATTATCACCGGCCGGTCATCAAAGGCATTGGAACACCGGTGCAAAAATCTGGGAATCACCCTTTTGTTTCAGGGGATCCGGGATAAGGCAGACGCACTGGAGCAGATCTGTGCCGACACCGGGATCAAAAAAGAACGGATCGCCTACATGGGAGATGATCTCATAGATCTGCCCGTAATGAAAAAAGTGGGTCTCTCCATTTGCGTGGCCGATGGCAGCCAGGATGTCAAAGACCATGCCGACATGGTAACGGATGCGCCCGGTGGAAAGGGCGCCGTAAGAGAGGTGTGCGAGGCTGTTTTAAAGTCAAAAGGTCTCTGGCAGACAATTCTGGACCGTTTTCTAGCATGAGCTCATCGTTCGGAAAACGGCTGACCTATCCGCTGATAACCGGTTTGGTCCTGATCATAGCCGCAATTGCGGGATTTATCTATTTTGACCGGATGATGTCGGAACCCATTGAGATAAAAAATGTTAACATTGACACAAGCGCGGCATTAAAACTGGACAGGCTCAATCAGATTTCCAAAAGAGACGGTATAACCGAATGGGAACTGAGTGCAGCATCGGCCACATTGCTGAAAGATGAAAACAAGGCGGTTTTAAATTCGGTTTCTGTATTTTTTTTTACCGAAGATGAAAAAAAGATCCATCTGACCTCTGCCAAAGGAATCTTAAACACCCAAACCCATGATATGATTTTTACCGACCAGGTCGTTGTAAGATACCAGGATTCTGTTCTGAAAACCGACAAGTTGCAATATATAAAAAAAGAACATATAATACGCTCCGACACGCGTGTGACGCTTGAGAAGGGGCTTTCGGTAATCGAGGCAGACACGATGACCACCCGGCTCAACGATAATGTAACGATTCTGCAAGGAGATGTGAAAGGGAAATTCAGTGAAACCTTTGACCTGCAATAAACCGGTTCCAAACCGATATATTTTTATTATTCTGATCTGTTGTATCAGCCTCATCACCCCTTTATCCGTATCTTCCCAGGCCGTTGAAACGCAGCGTGCCGATAAAATTGAAGATGTGTCATTACACGTTGTCTCGGACAAAATGATCGCCAAACAGGAGGCTTCGGTCGTTGAATTCATTGGAAATGTCAAAGCCACCCGGTTGGACTCAGTTGTTTTTGCCGATTCGATCCAGGTCTTTTTCCACGATGATACCTCCCCGTCAGCAGATTCCCGGAATACGGTCAAAAAAATCATATCAACCGGGAATGTGACCTATACGGCCGGAGACCGCAAAGCCTTTGCCGACAAAGCGGTCTATACGACTTCGGATGAAGTGCTCATCCTGACCGGGAAATCGGCAAAACTCGAGACCGGGACCAGTTTTGTCACCGGTAAAAAGATCACGCTCTATCGCATTGAAGATAAAGTGATCGTTGAAAGCGACGGAACCGATCGGGTCGAGGCATTGTTCACCCCCGAAGACAATAAAGCAGGCTCAGAACAATAAAGATGAGCAGAATTTCACTCCATAATCTAGTAAAGATATACAATGGAAAAAAGGTGGTGAATCAGGTATCTCTCGAAGTTCCCCAGGGGGAAGTCACCGGCCTTCTGGGCCCCAACGGCGCCGGAAAAACCACCTCTTTTTATATGTCTGTCGGATTAATCCGACCAGATGGCGGTTCCGTGTTTATCGACCAGGAGGAGGTTACCCAATCCCCCATGTATATCCGGGCCCGGAAAGGCATCGGCTACCTGCCCCAGGAATCGAGTGTCTTTAAAAAATTGACGGTAAAAGAGAATATAACGGCGATACTAGAGGTGATTCCAGACAAGGGATTTAATGTTGATCAAAAAGCCGACGATCTGATGCGGGAACTGGGAATTATCAATCTTGCCGGCCAGAAAGCCAATTCTCTTTCCGGCGGAGAAAGGCGGCGGCTTGAAATTTCAAGGGTGCTGGCCACGGATCCCAAATTTATTCTGCTGGACGAACCCTTTGCCGGAATTGATCCTCTGGCGGTTATTGACATTCAGCAGATAATTTATCAGTTGACTAAAAAAGGAATCGGCGTTTTAATATCAGATCATAATGTCAGGGAGACATTGGGTGTTTGTAATAACGCGTATATAATGAACCAGGGGAAAGTGATTGAATCGGGGAAACCGGATAAAATCATTTCAAGTGAGATTGCAAAAAAAATATATCTAGGAGAAAATTTTAAACTCTAAACATGGAACTTGGATTACAGCAAAATCTTATTTTAACCCAGCAACTGGTGATGACCCCCCAGCTTCAGCAGGCGATCAAGTTATTACAGCTGTCAAGGCTTGAATTGGCGGAAATGATCCAACAGGAGATGGAGCAGAACCCGGCACTGGAAGAAGCCGGTTCGGAAGAGATCTCGGATAAGAAAATAACCGCCAAAGAAGGAGAGCCGGCAACACCTGAAGCAGAGCCCCCCGTTAAAGAAGTTACCATTGAAGAGAAAGTCCGGTCAGACACGGATTGGGAAAATTATATCAACGAATATAATTCCACCGGCCGGATTCACATGGAGATAGACCACTCAGAGGCACCCAACTATGAGGCCTTTACTTCCAAAAAGCAAACACTTGATGAGCATCTGCGCTGGCAGTTGATGCTCCACGGTCTTGAGCGGGAACATGAGAGAATCGGCCATACCATTATCGGCAATTTGAACCGGGACGGCTATCTCTGCGTGGAAACCCATGAAATTGCCCAGGCAACCGGCTCTGAGACAGAAACCGTTGAGACGGTATTGAGCACACTTCAAAGTTTCGACCCGCCGGGCGTTTGCGCCAGAAACCTGTGCGAGACCCTGCTCATTCAGGTGAATCAGCTGGGAATAGATAATCCGGTGATTGTTGACATCATCAAACACCATTTAAAAAATCTGGAAAACAGAAATTCAAAGAAAATTGCCAAAGCACTGAAGATCTCACTGGATGACGTAAGGGCGGCCGTCAGAATCATCCAGTATCTTGAGCCAAAGCCGGGCAGAAAGTTTTCAACCGATGAACCGGCGTATATCACGCCTGACATTTACGTCTACAAAGACGGGGACGGGTTTAAAATCGTCATGAACGATGACGGCCTGCCCAAACTTAAAATCAACCGGTTTTACAAGAATGCCGTGGCCAACGGCCAGAAAATCTCCAAAGAGACCAAAAACTATCTGAATGAAAAGATGCAGTCTGCATCCTGGTTAATCAAAAGTATCCACCAGAGGCAGAAAACCATCTATCTTGTTATGGAAAGTATTCTTAAATTTCAAAAAGAGTTTTTTGAAAAAGGGATTGCCTATCTCAAGCCATTGATACTAAAAGATATTGCTGAAGATATCGAGATGCACGAATCCACCATCAGCCGGGTCACCACCAACAAATACGCCTATACCCCGCAGGGTCTTTTTGAGCTTAAGTATTTTTTCAACTCCTCCATTGAACGCACCGGCGGTGAGTCGATGGCGTCTGCCAGTGTTAAGGAGAGAATCCGGTTGTTAATCGAGAGCGAAGACCCGGAGCATCCGCTGAGCGATGAAAAAATCGCGACAATTCTTCAGGAGTCCAGTATCCAGATCGCCAGAAGAACCGTTGCAAAATACAGGAAAGTACTCAATATCCTGCCGTCCAACAAACGTAAACAGCTTTAGGGAGGGTTTTATGCAGACAAGCGTAACCTTTAAAAATATAGACACCTCTGGTTCCTTAAAATCTTACGTTACAAAAAAACTGGATAGATTCGATAAAATGCTCGACAGCCCGGCAGAAGCCCATGTGGTGCTGTCGGTGGAAAAAATACGGCATATTGCAGAGCTGACACTGACCTGTGACCGGTTAAAAATCCATGCTAAAGAGGAGTCTGAAAGCATGTACGCGTCCATTGATACGTTGATGGATAAAGTAAAGGCACAGATTAATAAGCACAAAGAAAAGATCAAACGGCACATGTCCGGAAATAAAAACAGCATTAAAAACGGGCCGGCGGAAAATGAATATACCCGGGATTACACGGATAACCCGGTCATTGATCAAATCATCATTGAAACAATCGATTATAAACCCATGGATGTTGAGGATGCGGTTATTGAACTTGAATCCGGCCGGCAGGCCTTTTTTGTATTCAACAATGCCCGGACTGAAAAGCTCAATGTTCTGTATAAACACACCAATGGCAAGCTGGGTCTCATCCAGCCTCAAGGATAATTAATTTCATGCGTATCAGCGAGTTGCTAAAAAAAGATTCCATTATCTCCCATCTGGCGTCCCGGGACAAAAAAGGGGCCATCGACGAATTATCACGGGCTGCTGCAAACGCCACCCCTGCAACCGATCAACAGATTGCCACAGTTCTCATGGAACGCGAGCAACTGGGCAGTACCGGAATCGGCGGCGGGATTGCCATCCCCCATGGAAAGCTTGAAAACGCTGAGGATATTACCATCGGATTTGCATTGAGCCCGGAAGGGGTTGAGTATGATTCCCTGGACAATAAACCGGTTCACATCTTTTTTTTATTGTTAACGCCAGAGAATTCAACCGGCGGTCATCTCAAAGTTCTGGCTCAGATTTCAAAACTGTTGAAAATGGACTCGTTTAAAAAGCAGCTGATGAGTGCGGGTTCTGTGGATGAGATATACGAGATCATCCAGGCCCAGGATGAAGATTTTTAGGGTCGGACCGTCATGTCACTCCCAGCGGGGGGCAGCACTGCCATGCAAAGAGTATATATCATAACCGGTCTTTCAGGGTCGGGTAAAACCACCGTGATTCAGGCATTTGAAGATGCTGCATTTTATTGTGTGGACAATATGCCGCTGGAATTATTGCCCAAGTTTCTTGACCTTCCGTTAAAAGAGAGCCCGGATATCAAAGGACTGGCCTTTGTTGCAGATATGAGAAGCAATGATTTTATCTCGCAATACCCCACAGGTATCTGTTCCATTGAAGCTCTCGGCATTACACCGGAAATCATCTTTTTGGAAGCAGCCGTCGATACCCTGCTCAACCGGTACAGCCAGACCCGCAGGCAGCACCCGGTATCGGACGGGAAAAGCCTGCTGGAAAGCATCAAAATAGAAAAACAGATGATGGCCCCCATTAAGCAGACGGCCCAGCATGTCATCGACACCACCCGGATGAATGTTCATGAGCTTAAATCCAAAGTACTGACACTGATAAACGACGGGGATACGGCCATCAGTCTGACAAAAATCAATGTGCTCTCCTTTGGATTTAAATACGGCATACCCAATGACGCGGATCTGGTTGTGGATATGCGATTTTTGGCCAACCCATACTTTATACCGGAACTGAAAAACCAGGATGGTGAATCCCGGGCCGTGAGGGACTTTGTATTGTCCAACCCGGAAACCCAGGTTTTTCTTGACAAATATATTGGCCTTCTTGATTATTTAATCCCCCTTTACAAAAGGGAAAATAAAGCATATTTAACATTTGCCGTCGGCTGTACCGGCGGAAGGCACAGAAGTGTTGCCGTTGCAAGACGAATCTATGAACATTTAAACCAAAAAGGACTCAATCCCGGCCTGATTCACAGGGACATTGACCGGGATGTGAAAGAGACATGATCGGTATACTTGTTGTCACCCATGCAAACCTTGGCGGTTCATTAATTGAAACGGTCGGATTTGTCCTGGGAAACGAACCGGAAAATCTAACGGCCGTTTCAATCGACATCCAGGAAGATCCCGAACGCTTAAGAAAAAAAATTAAAAAGGGGATTTCAAAGGTTCGTACGGATGCGGGTGTGATCATCCTGACCGATATGTTCGGCGGCACCCCTTCCAATCTGAGTTACTCTTTTCTGGAGGACGGCCGGGTGGAAGTGATATCCGGTGTCAATCTCCCCATTCTGCTTAAAGCCGTCAATTCCAGAAAAAAAATGGAAATGAAAGAGCTGACAAATTCCCTTGTCGAACATGGTAAACGGTCCATCTCCCTTGCCAGCGATATTTTAAAAGGAACCAAGCGGGCGTAATCATTTTAAAAAAAAGGATAAGCGATGAAACGAACCCCTTTAATAGCCGGCAACTGGAAAATGTACAAAACCGGTCCGGAAGCGGTTAAAACAGCCCAAACCCTTGCCGGTCTGTGTTCGGACGTTCAGAATGTTGATATAATGATCGCACCGACCAACCTCTCCCTGCCCCTGGTTTCCCGGGCCGTTGAGGACACCAACATCACCACGGGCGCCCAAAACATTTATTCCGAATCCCAGGGCGCTTTTACCGGAGAGGTCTCTGCTGAAATGGTCCGTGCCGCCGGTGCCGAATACGTGATAATCGGACACTCTGAGCGGCGCCAATATTTTGGGGAGACAGACGAATCTGTATGTAAAAAAATCCGGGCAGCCCTCAGGGCCGGTTTAAAACCGGTCTTATGTATTGGGGAGAGCCTGGAAGAGCGGGAGAGTGAAAAAACCTTTTTGGTACTTGACAAACAGGTGTCGGATGGGTTAAAAGGCTTTGTTCTTGACGAACTTGACACGCTGGTTCTGGCATATGAGCCGGTCTGGGCCATCGGCACCGGCAAGACTGCCGATGTAAATCAGGTGGATGAAGTGCATCAGCACCTGCGGTCCCTGCTGAAAAGACTGTTTTCAGATAAAACAGCCGAACAGACCCGGATTTTATACGGAGGATCGGTCAAACCGGAGAATGTGACAGAACTGATGGGTATTGAGGATGTTGACGGCGCTCTCGTCGGGGGTGCAAGCCTTGATGCGGATATATTTATTAACATTATTAATTTTTGATATTTAAGATATGACAACCATACTCGTTACACTGCATGTGACCGTTTGCGTCTTATTAATCCTGATTGTGCTGCTTCAAAGCGGCAAAGGTGCCGAAATGGGCGTGTCAATGGGCGGAGGCGCAGGGCAAACCCTGTTTGGTGCATCCGGTCCCGCCACTTTATTGGCAAAAGTAACAACTGCCGTTGCCATTATTTTCATGCTCACATCACTGACCCTGGCCTATATGTCGGGGAACCGGTCTGAGGCGACCATCATGAAGGATACTGTCGTACCTGTTGAAGAGACTAAATAACAAAAAATAGATTGCCGAAGTGGTGGAATTGGTAGACACGCACGCTTGAGGGGCGTGTGGGGAGACCCGTGGGAGTTCAAATCTCCCCTTCGGCACCATATAATAAAAGCCACGGGCAGTTCATGTTCGCGGCTTTTTTTAATTTGAAAGATCCTTAATTTTAATCGGGATCGTATTTTTCAACCCGTATTTTCAACCAGGGGTTGCGGATGGCCAAAAATTTTAGAAGAAATTGTTATCGATGCCTCTTCTTCTACGTCACTTGGGACGACAGACATCCGAACGGCTGCAAAGCGCTGAATTTTAAAAGCCGCCAGCTGCCCTCCATGGTCGTTTTTCAATCATCCGGGAAACCCTGTGAATATTTTAAACAAAAACCGGCCCGAAAGAAGGATCATTCTTGAATAATTTCGAATCTTGTTTATACTTAACCTATTATGAATAATAAGAATAGTATCCTTGCTCAGGACCCCAAAAAAATAGAAAAGGAACTGAGTGAGTTTTTAAATCAAAAGTTCGGTAATAATGTTAAGATTATTACCCCGTCCGTTCTTCCGAAAGAAGAACCCGTTTCCGGCAGCGACTCCCCCAAAGGTAAAAAAGCCCTCGTTAATTTCAACATCAAGCCTGAGGAACTGATCGCCTACCTGGATCAGTATGTGGTTCGCCAGTCCAAGGCAAAATCGGTTCTTGCAACCAAAATCTGCACCCATTTTAACCGGATCCGCCATTCGCAGATAACCGGTGAAGGGGTATCCAAAATCACCGGAAATATTAAATCCAATATTCTGATGCTGGGTCCCACCGGCATTGGGAAGACCTATCTGGTTAAATTAATAGCAAAAAAAATCGGGGTGCCCTTTGTAAAGGCAGATGCCACTAAATTTTCCGAAACCGGTTATGTGGGCGGGGATGTAGAAGACCTGATCCGGGACCTGGTCAAAGAGGCCGATGATGACATTGAACTGGCCGAATGCGGTATTATATATCTGGATGAAATCGATAAGATTGCGGCAAGCCCCAATGTGATCGGCGCCCAGGTATCAAGGACCGGGGTCCAGCGGGCCCTGCTCAAACCCATGGAAGAGACGGATGTGGACCTCAAGGTTCCCCATGATCCGGTTTCCATGATGCAGGAACTTGAATCTTTCCAGCGGACAGGCAAGCGAAGCCGTAAGAAGGTAAACACGGCAAATATCCTTTTTATTTTAAGCGGTGCCTTTTCCGATCTGTCAGATGTGATCCGGCGCCGGCTGTCCAAGCAGAGTATCGGGTTTGGATCCAAACTCTTAACCTCTGAAACGGCGGGCGGGCTTCTGAACCGGACCCAGTCCCAGGATCTGGTGGACTTTGGATTTGAATCCGAATTTATCGGCCGGGTTCCGGTTCGCTGTATCCTGGAGCCGCTGAGCGAAACAGATCTCTATACGATTTTAAAAATGCCGAACAATCCGGTTATTCTCAGTAAACGGATGGATTTTGCCGCCTATGGCATCCGGATTGTATTTACCGACAACGCGTTAAAACAGCTGGCCCATACCGCTTTTCAAGAGAAGACAGGGGCCCGGGGACTTGTCAGTGCCATTGAAGAGGCCCTCCTGGTATTTGAAGAAAAACTGCCGTCCATTCATGTCCCTGTATTTACAGTCTCAAAAACAGCCCTGGAAAACCCGGATCTTCATTTGAAAGAGCTGGTATCGGACCCGGGGTCTGACAGATGGAATAAACAGTATGAAAAAGCCTTCTTTGATCATAAAGAATATATTTCAGATTATGTAAAAAAGAATTGGAAAACATTTTCCATCAAACATGGACTGACGCTTTCACAGATTCGCTGCAACATGGTGGCCCAATGTTTTTGCAAACATGTGATGGAAATTGAAGATGCCATTAAAAAGATTAAAACCTTCCATGATTCGGTCAAGGAAATTGAGGTCGAAGTGTCCAAAAGCTATGACCTGAATATTGTGTTTGAAGAAGATGCCATTGATTTTCTTATCGAGCAGTTCATTGACCATAATGCCACCGGCGAAGAGATATTATCAAAGATCTACGAAACCCATTATGACGGATTGAATCTGGTCCGGGAACGATCCGGAAACAACCGGTTTTTCCTGTCAAAAAAGGCGTTAACAGATCATGAAACCTACCTAAACGATCTGATCAGGAAAGAGATAACATGATTGGAATTTCAAAGTTATACTGCGCCACTGTTGAACCGTCGGATGCATTGAGGTACTCGCGGCACTCCGGCCGTCTGCCCTCTCATCTGCTGCAGTTTTCAAAAGACAAAAAACCGGTTGTGGTCTGGAACATGACCCGGCGGTGCAACCTTAAATGTGTCCATTGCTATGCCCGGTCAGAGGATATCTCCTATGACAACGAACTCACCCACGAACAAAGTCTTGCCATGATTGATGACCTGGCGGATTTCGGGGTGCCGGTCCTCCTGTTTTCAGGCGGAGAACCCCTGGTTCATCCCCGCCTGGTCGAGTATGCACAATATGCGGTCAGCAGGGGAATGCGCGCAGTTATCTCCACAAACGGCACCTTGATTACAAGAGAGAAGGCAAAGCAGCTCAAAGCGATCGGGCTTTCCTATGTCGGGATCAGCCTGGACGGGCTTGAAGCAACCCATGACGCATTCAGAGGGGTGAGGGGCTCTTATCAAAAAGTCATGCAGGCCATTGAAAACTGCCAGCATGCCGGCATAAAAGTGGGGCTGAGGTTCACCATCAACAAAAAGAACGTGGCCGATGTACCGGGTATTTTTGATCTTCTGGAAGAAAAGAATATTCCCCGGGCCTGTTTTTATCACCTGGTATACTCCGGACGGGGATCGGAAATCGCCAAAGAAGACCTCTCCCATGAAGAGACCCGGCAGGTTCTTGATCTGATTATGGATCGCACCAAAGATCTTCACGACAGAGATCTGCCCAAAGAGATCCTTACCGTGGACAACCATGCGGACGGTCCCTATGTCTATCAACGGCTTCTGGATGAAGATCCGGAACGGGCAGCCGAGGTGCTTGAACTTCTTGAGATGAACGAAGGCAACAGCTCCGGACGGGGTATCGGCTGTATCTCCTGGGACGGAGAAGTCCATCCGGATCAGTTCTGGCGTGAGAAAAGCCTTGGCAATATAAAAGATATGCCGTTTTCAAAAATCTGGACCAATGAAGAGAATGATTTTCTGATGAAAATGAAAGAGAAGAAAAAACATGTCAAAGGCCGGTGTGCAGACTGCCGGTGGCTGGATATCTGCGGGGGTAACTTTCGGGCCAGGGCCGAATCGGTTGCCGGTGATCCGTGGGATTCGGATCCGGCATGTTTTCTCAGGGATGATGAAATCAGAAAGGAGGAAAAATAATGCTTTTCCCTGATTTTAGAGGGCGCCGGATGCGGGCTAATCCGAATTTCAGACGGATGATACGGGAAACCCGCCTCTCCAGTGACAATTTAATTCTGCCCCTGTTTGCCGTGGAAGGCAAATCAGTAAAAACCCCGATCCAGTCCATGCCGGGCCATTTCCAGCTCTCCATCGACTATATTGTCAAAGAGGCTCAAAAAGCCAAAGACGCCGGCATCCCGGCTGTTATTTTATTTGGTATTCCGGAATCCAAAGACCCGCTTGCCACAACTGCCTATGCTGCTGATTCAATTGTTCAAAAAGCGATTCAGGCGGTAAAGGAACAGGTACCCGAACTCTGTGTCATCACCGATGTCTGCCTCTGTGCGTATACGGATCACGGCCACTGCGGGGTGATCGACAACGGAGAAGTGGACAATGACGCCTCCCTGGATCTGCTGGCAAAAACCGCATTGTCGCATGCCCGGGCCGGTGCCGATATGGTCGCTCCCTCGGATATGATGGACGGCCGGGTGGCGGAGATCAGGCAGACCCTTGATGAAGACGGATTTTCCGATATTCCGATTATGAGCTATGCTGTTAAATACAGTTCCGCTTTTTACGGGCCCTTCCGGGATGCAGCAGAGTCGGCACCCCAGTTCGGTGACCGGAAAACCTATCAGATGGATCCGGCAAATGCTAATGAAGCCATTCGGGAAGCCACCATGGATATTGAAGAAGGAGCAGATATCATTATGGTGAAACCGGCACTCTCCTATCTGGATATCATTTACCGGCTTAAAGAAGAGATTGATCTTCCCATTGCCGCTTACAACGTCAGCGGTGAATACTCGATCATGATGGCCGGTGAAATGATGGGATGGGTGGATGCCAAAGCATTGATCATGGAAACCCTTCTTTCCATCAAACGGGCCGGTGCCGATCTGATCATCACCTATTCCGCCGTTGACGCTGCAAGGGAGTTAAACCACTGATGGACCATCCGCATGTAAAACATCCACCTGCCGGCCAGGGCCGTCCCCAGGGGGCCGGACACAAGGGATCCAAAGACAATGCCATCCGCCTGGTGGCCTGGGAAACCACCCGCCGGTGTAATTTAAGATGCAAACACTGCCGGGCCGGCGCCGAGGATCATCACTATCCGAACGAGCTGGATACCAAAGCCTCTTTTAAACTTCTGGAACAGATTGCGGAAGTGGGCAAACCCATCATTATTCTGACCGGCGGAGAACCCCTGCTCCGGGATGATATTTTCGATATTGCGGCCTATGGGACCCGACTTGGACTTCGCATGGTAATGGCACCCAACGGAACCCTGATCACGCCGGAATCGGCAAGGCAGATGAAAGAATCCGGAATAAAACGGATCAGCATCAGCCTGGACGGCTCCACCCCTGAGAGTCATGACAGGTTCAGGGGGCTGGAAAATGCGTTTGACGATTCGATCCGGGGTATTGAAATTGCCAAAGATGCCGGTCTTGAATTCCAGATCAATACCACGATTACAAAAACCAACCTGGAAGAGATTCCGAAAATTCTTTCCCTTGCCGAAGACCTGGGTGCCGTGGCCCACCATATATTTCTTCTGGTGCCCACCGGGCGGGGAAAATATATTGTGGATTCAGCCATCAATGCCAAAGAGTATGAAGAGACCCTGAACTGGTTCTACGATCAGAAAGACAAGACCCCTCTGCAATTAAAAGCGACCTGTGCCCCTCACTATTACCGGATACTCCGGCAGCGGGCCAAAGCAGACGGAAAAAAAGTCACCTTTGAAACCCATGGTCTGGATGCCGTGACCAGAGGGTGTTTGGCAGGCACCGGGTTCTGCTTTATCTCCCATGTGGGACAGGTCCAGACCTGTGGATTTCTGGATGTGGAATGCGGGGACATTACCAAGCAGACATTCAAAGAGGTCTGGGAGAACTCGACTGTTTTTAACGAACTTCGTGATTTTAACCGGCTTGAAAACAAGTGCGGCATCTGTGAATTCAAACGGGTGTGCGGCGGATGCCGGGCAAGGGCTTACGAAGCAACGGGCAGTTACCTTGAAGAAGAACCGCTGTGCAGCTATCAGCCCGGAAACAGGCGAAAATCTTAACAATCTCAATTACAGATGAAAAAAAGGGGCTGGAATCTTTAAATTCCAGTCCCTTTTTGTATGAAGCATTCAGCGGTGTCCGGCTTAATTTTTGACCAATCGTTTTGTCAGGGATGCGGCAATCAACAGTCCGGATCCTAGAAAGAGAAGCGTTGCCGGCTCGGAAATCGGATTTTGCATAAAATAGGCTTCGATTTTCTTTGCGTGGGCAAACACAGGATAGAAGAAAACAGCTGTTATTAAAATGGCACATAGTAAAAGATATCGTTTCATTTCCCCCCCTTTAATAAAGGAAGTCTTATATTCAAATGGGTTGTTCCTAATCGTTAACTCTATTATTTATTAATTCTACTAAATTTATAAATAGCAAAGATCATACCAAAGCTAAAAAATTAAAAATAAAATGACTTTATATTTTATTTTCAGACAGTTAAAAAAACAGTATCATTCTCTCTCTGGCCGGCTAAATTGAATTGTGAAAAGTGTATGACAGAAATATGTAAATAAGTTCCCAAATTGTGCTTTGGAATTCTATCTGCAACAGGCAGGGTACCCTTTCCGTGATAAATGCCGCTTGGCCCAAATCCATCATCAAATTTTTGTTTAGCATGTGGGCCACGGGTTGCACCGCCTCCCTGGCCTTCAGACGGTGCGGGATGCAAGGCGGCAAAGCGTGACGACTGAGGGCGTATCAGCCATACGCCGCAGGGAGGAACGACCGCAGGCGGGACCGTATGGTGGATCAGGGTGGATTCCTCTTGAATTTAAAAAGGGTTAATGGTAATTTTTCATGCTTATACCGCCACCCAATCAAAGAGAGAAACAAATGAGTAAAGACCATTCAGATTTTAATGAAGAGATCCTTCCCTTAAGAAGCAATATCGACCAAATCGATTCGAAAATCCTCTCCCTGCTGGCCCGGCGCCAGGAACAGGTGGAACAGGTGGTTAAATTAAAAAAGAAGCACCAGATTCCGGTCTATCACCCGGCAAGGGAAGAAGATCTGATTTCAAAACTGAGGGATCAGGCAAAACAGTCCGCCCTGGATCCGGATTTCATGGAAGACCTGTACCGGGTCATTTTACGGCAGTCCCGGGTCAAACAGACCGGCCAGATGGAACATAAAGGTGTAAAGGCCGGTGCCAAGGTCCTGGTTGTGGGCGGATCAGGCCAGATGGGCCGGTTGTTCGTCTCCCTGTTTGAAAAATCAGGGTATGAGACCCGCATCCTCGGTGCCGGGGGCTGGGACCGGGCCGAAGTATTGTGCAAAGACATTGATCTGTGTATTGTCACCGTCCCCATTGAAATAACCGAAACCGTTATTGAAAGAATTTCCGGTTTTTTATCCGAACAGACCCTGTTGGCCGACTTGACCAGCATCAAAGCCCGACCGGTGGAAAAGATGCTCGAATCACACAACGGCCCCGTGCTGGGACTTCACCCCCTGTTCGGACCGACCACACCGACATTTGACAAACAGATCATTGTGGTCACACCGGGACGGCATGCCCATGCGGGTGACTGGCTGGTGGAACAGCTCAATATCTGGGGAGCGGTGATTGTCACATCCAGCGCACAGGAGCATGATGAAGTCATGGAGATCGTTCAGGCCCTGCGCCATTTTGCAACGTTCTGCTTTGGCCGGTTTCTTCATGACCGCAATATCCGGCTTGAGCGGACACTGGAATTTTCAAGCCCGATCTACCGCCTGGAAGCCGGAATGGTGGGCCGGCTCTTTGCACAGGACGGGGCCATGTATTCGGAAATTATCTTTGCCACCCCTGAGCGCAGACAACTGCTCAAAGAATTTATCGTATCCTTAACCGGTCATCTGGAGATGCTCGAAACCAACGATAAAGCGACATTTATTAAGGAATTCGACCAGATTGCCCGATGGTTCGGTCCGTTCAGCGAGCAGGCCATGCGGGAAAGCACCTTTTTGATCAACAAGCTGATCGAACGGTTTTAAAAACAACGCTTAAAAATGACGGTCCATGGCATATCCGGGCCGCCCGCAGCATACCCGACCGGATGCCCGCCCGGATATCCGGTCTATCGTTTCTTTATTCCAAGCGTCCATTGAACGGACCGCCGATACCCCTTCCGGATCAACAGTGAAAAGAGAGCCAGACTGACACATCCGCAAAAGGCCGTGATCACGAACATCTCTCTTAAACCGGCCAGATCCGAGACAACCCCGAGTATCGCCCCGGCCACAATCACGCCCGCATCAAACGCGCCATAGAAGAAACCGAATACCGTCCCCCTAGCGTTTGGATCGGTACGGTCCGATATAAACGCCGAAAGGGCCGGCGAACAAAGGGCGGCTCCGATTCCAAAAAGAACGGCCGCAAGTATCAGAAGGTGGATGGAGTCGATTTTTGATATTAAAAAGACCGAACAAAGGATGATGAGAAAGGAATAAAAAAAGACCGGTCCCCTGCCGTATATGTCGGCCAGCCGGGCGGCCAGGATCCTGCAGACGATGATCACAATGGATTGGACCAGAAAAAAATACCGATATTCACGCCCTCAACCGATGCCAGAAGCAGGGGAAGAAAGGTCATGATCCCCCCGAAAATAACGGCATGAACCAATTGAATAAAAGAAGAGACCAGAACACTCCGTTTCAAAACAACGGCCCGGTAAGCCACGCTTATGGTCTGCTCCATTCGTCTCCCCGGTTCGGATATCTGTAAAATGACCACTAAATTGATTAACCCGGTCAGTGTACAGAGCCAGACCAGCGCCGCAAACCCATAGGCGTTAAACACGGCGGTTCCGGCCAGTGGCCCCAGGGTAAGGCCAGGGTGGTGGATGTGGCCATGTGACCAAAGACCTCACCCCGCTCATGTTCGGCACTGGCATCCGAGATATAGGCCGGGAAAGCCGTGGTATAAAATGAAATTCCCAGCCCGTGAACGAAACGGACCAGGATCAGATAAAAAAAATCAGTGGATACAAGATAGAGCAAGGGTGCAGCCAGAAAGACCGACACCCCGGTTATAAGTGAGATTTTTCTGCCCTTATGATCCGTTATATACCCGGCAAGCGGCCGGGTTGATAAAACACCCAAAGCAAATGCACCCAGGACAATACCGATCTTCGTATGATTGTAGCCGTCCGATGAGAGGTGAAGCGGCAGTGTGGGCAGAAACAGGGCTTCATTTGTAAAAAACAAAAACGTTGAGGCAAATAAGACACTTAAGTTTCTATCTTTAAAAATTATTTTCATGATTCGCTGCAACAGCTCCGGGTGAATGATCTCATTGGCATACGACACAGCGTGATTACGCTGATTCATTAACCTCAACGTTGCATAAAAATTTTATCATAAAAGATGAAATCAGTTGACGATACAACAAACGCTTTGAATTTAAAGACGCTTTTATGACTTCATCATAAGTGGGTTCCGTCATTTCATCTTTTTTCCAAAAATTCTTACCCTCCGGGAAAAGCGTGAAGATCCCATCTTCTTCGTTCCCAAGGCTTTGCGGTAGAGTATTACAGCGGCAACCTTGGCGCCTTGAACCTGGAACCTTCACGCTTTTTGCAACGATGAGGTTAAGGCAACAGATTACGACTTGGAAAGGCCTGGACAAAAACCGGTGTTTGGATGAAAACCTGCCCGTATGAAGGGCGCAAGAAAGTCTGAAACCGGATTCTACCAACGTACACGGGGCCCGGTCCTGTAATCTGGCTGAATTTTGAAAAACCGTCGCAGACGGGCGGGCTTTCGTTCAAACTCTAATTGAATAGTGTACGGACCGCTTCGGGCCGGGTCCAGATGTCATCGGTCTCTTTGTAAAGCACCTTCAGCCGTTCTTCGATCTCACACCGCTTGGCCTCAAAAGCATCCGGGGTTAAATCCTCCGGCACCTGGATGGGGTCCCCGAACCGGATAATGATTTTTGAAAACGGTTTGGGTACCATGAACCGGTCCCAGGAGTTAAATACCCATTTGTTCTGTGCGGACGTAATGGTGGGCATCACGGGCAGCTGTCCTGCCTGGGCGATCCTGAGCAGCCCCGGCTTGATGACACCGAACGGTCCCCGGGGACCGTCAACGATATGTCCGATTTTATAATCGGACCGGGCCAGTTCCTTGATCTTTGCAAGTGCCTCTTTTCCGCCCCGGGAGGATGATCCCCGTATGGGATACCACCCGAGAATATCCACGGCCTTTGCGATCATCTCCCCATCCAGGCTTTTACTGATAATGATGGCAATGGGTTTCCGGGTGGAGAAAAACGTGATTCCGGGAAAAAACCGCTGATGCCAGGACGCATAGACCAGGCGGTTTTTACTCTCTAAAATCTCTTTTTCCTTCTGCCCGTCCACTATTTTTATCCGGTAGGTCATTGATATCAACCGGATCAAAAGCAGCCCGCCATAGGGCAGGATGCACCGGTAGACAAAATGCTTGAATCTTTCCTTTAGCACGATCACCTCTTTTTTACGTATCTGATTCTTTTTGCGTTAGATCCTGCTGCCGGGACATCTCGATAAATTCACCGATCTCCTTGAGTACGAAGAAACGGCTGAGCGCATCTGCAATTTCCCGGTGGGTGGGCCTTTGCCCGGTGGTCTGTTCAATATAGTCTTCTATCTTATTAATGGCTTCAATCAGACAGGTCTCCGGTTTTATTTCATGTTTTTTCATTTTGATTCTTTTCATACTGTTTGAGTTTTTTCAACAGGGTTTTCCTCGTAATGCCCAGCCTTCGGGCAGCTTCACTCTTGTTTCCGTTGGCCGCTTCCAATGTGGAGCAGATGGCCTGTTCCTCCACCTTGGCCAGCCGGACATTGGTCAGATCCGTGCTCACGGTCCGTGCATAGCTTTGCGTCCGGGTAAACGACAGGTCATCGGTCCGGATATAATCGGACCGGGCCAGCACCACGGCCCGCTCCACGCAGTTGCTCAGTTCCCTGACATTCCCCTCCCACTCGTACCGGATCATGGCATCCATGGCATTGGGTGTAAAGCCTTTAATCTCCCGGTTGTTTTTCCGGCAATAGCGGGTCAGAAAATGAAGTGCCAGCAGCGGGATATCCTCTTTGCGTTCCCGCAGGGGCGGAATCTCGACCGAAACCACATTGAGCCGGTAATACAGATCCTGCCGGAAAAGACCCTGCTCGGCAAGCGCTTTTAAATCTTTGTTGGTGGATGCAATCACCCGCACATCGGTGTTAATATTCCGGTCACCGCCCACAGGCGTAATCTCTTTTTCCTGGATCACCCGGAGCAGCTTGGCCTGCATCCCCAGATCCATCTCCCCTATTTCGTCCAGAAGGATACTGCCCTTATCGGCCTGCAAAAATTTTCCTTTCCTGCGCCTGTCCGCCCCGGTGAATGCCCCTTTTTCATGGCCGAACAACTCGGATTCGAGGAGCGTGGCCGTAATGGCCGCACAGTTGATCCGGACAAAGGGATGGTCTTTTCTGCCTGAATTCAGATGGATGGCAGACGAAACCAGTTCCTTTCCCGTGCCGGACTCTCCGGTCACAAGCACCGATGCGTCCGTGGGGGCCACCATCTGGACGGTATCCAGAAGCGTGAGCATGGCCGGACTTTGTCCGATCAAATCATGGCTGAACTGCTTTTCCCGGAGCCGGGTCTTCAGATCCGTGTTTTCGGTTTTTAAGAAGATACGTTCAAATATCCGGTCGATGGTCAGCTTTAATTTATCAAAATCCAACGGTTTGGTCAGATAATCGTATGCACCGATTTTAAGGGCTTTGACAGCCGTCTGAACAGAAGAATAGGCTGTCATGATCACCACGGGGAGCGACGGGTTATAGGCCTTGATCCGCTGCAATGCCTCCATGCCGGACATTTTGACCATCTTCATATCCATCAGCACCATATCAAAAGAGGTCTGTTCCACCTTTTCCACACCGGTGGTTCCATCGTCGGCCAGCTCCACCTCATACCCCCAGTCGGAGATCAGGGTTTTCAGCATACCGGCATGAGCGGTATCATCATCCACCACAAGAATTTTTTTTGTCATATCCTCTCACCTCTTCCGGTTTTTCCCATTGGATCTCATGCGCGTTTATCCGAATCCCCCATAGGCATCGGGCCGGGTCAAAGAGACGCCCCTCTACCCGGTTCCGGCCGGTCCACGGGCAGGATAATGGTAAAGCAGGTGCCTTTTCCCTTCTGGCTGTCAACACGGATCTGCCCGTTCAGGTTTTCAATAATCCGGTGGACAATGGAGAGTCCCAAACCTGTGCCGGTGGGCCGGGTGGTATAGTACGGGTCAAATATCCGCAGAACCGATTCTTCATCCATGCCCCGGCCGTTGTCGGTGACCCGGAACTCCATCCGGTCTCCGTCAGCGGAGTCTTTCACGCTGACCTCCAGCCGCCCCTGTTCATCCAGGGCGTCAATGGCGTTGATGAACAGGTTTAAAAAGACCTGATTCATCCGGTCGGGATCGGTAAAAATCTCTTTTTTCTGTGTTGAGATATCCACCCGGCTCTTTATCTCTTTCTGATCCAGGTCCGGTTGAACCAGCCGCAATGAGTGGTCAATCATCTCTTTGAGATCCACCCCTCTTTTATTCACTGCCATGGGCTTGGCAAACTCGAGCAGCTGGGTAATGGACCGGTTAATCCGCTCCACTTCACCGATCATGATTTCAGCGGTCCGGACATCGGCTTCATTGTCATGGTATCGTTTTGAAAAATAGGTGGCAAGCCCTTTAATGGAGCTTAACGGGTTTCTGATTTCATGGGCAACCCCGGCTGCCAGCTTTCCGATGGCTGCCAGACGTTTATTGGTTTCCACCTGATTTTGCAGCTCCCTGACCTGGCTTAAATCCCTGAGCAGAAAAAGGTATCCGCCCGTTTCCGACCCTTTTTCCCTAATCACGGAGGCAATAACCTCCAGCCGCATCCGTTTCCGGTTTTGGGGCTCAAGGTTCATTTCACGGCTGACAATAGATGGTTGTCCGTCCAGTTGGCCGATCAATTCCACCCACTCGGGAAAGGGCCGGGTCAGGTCATCACCGAACATCTGCCG
>JANQML010000118.1 GCA_028280105.1 Desulfobacula sp.
CACCTGGGCCAGGGTCATCCGCTTTTGGTTCACTGGCTTGAACGCCCCGCTGAGCTGTGTATCAATGTCCGGGCCGGTGATGGTTTCCCCGGGCCGGAGGATGATGAGGCGCTTGACAACGTTTTTCAGCTCCCTGACATTGCCCGGCCAGGGATAGCGTTGCATGGTCCTTAAACAGGAGGCTGAGAAAATCGGCGGGGGCAGTTTCCGGTTGGCCGACTGCTGGGCCGCCAGTTTTTCCACCAGCACCGGGATGTCCTCCTCCCGCTCCCTCAGAGGCGGCACCTGGATGGTGACCGTGGTGAGCCGGTAGTAGAGATCGGAGCGGAAGATGTTATGCCGGATGGCTTTATCAAGGTCCCGGTTCGTGGCAGACAGCACCCTGAAATCAATGGTTTTAGGCTTGCTCTCCCCCACCCGTTCAATGGTCCTGTCCTGGAGGACTTGCAGCAGTTTGGACTGGAGCCCCATATCCAGCTCACCGATTTCATCCAGGAAAATGGTTCCCTTGTCCGCCATTTCAAACCGGCCGGCCCGGTTTGCCTGGGCCCCGGTAAAGGCCCCTTTGGCATGGCCGAACAACTCGCTCTCAAACAGGGTGCTGTTCAGTGCCGGGCAGTTCACCTTGACAAACAGGGCATCCCTGCGGTCAGACATCTGGTGGATGAACTGGGCGATCATGCCCTTGCCGGTTCCGGTCTCTCCGGTGATGGAGACCGAAACATCGGTGTTGGCCACCATCTTGGCCTGGCGGATCACATCAGCCATGATACGGCTCTCGTAGATGAACTCTTCAAAGCCTTCGCTAAGACGGGTCTGTGAGGCGAGAAACTCCTTTTGCCGCCGCAGTTGGGCATTGATGTGTTTTAAGCGGGTGTAGGTCATCATGTGGTCCACGGCAATGGCGATGCGGGAAGAGACCTCAGACAGGAACCCGATCATCTCCTCAAAATGGTCCGGCGCTTTAGCATAGCTCAGGTGAAGCGTTCCCAGCACCTTGTCCCGGACAATCAGGGGAAAGGCCATGGTGGCGTTGAGACCGGCCTCCCGCATGGCGCTCACGGACTGCCAATAGGTATGGGCGGACAGGTCGCTGACGATAAAGGGTTCTCCGGACCGGATCACGGCACTGGCAATAGCCCCCTTGTCCAGGGGCCTGCCGTCTTCGCTGATCTCTGCCGGGGAAATACCTTCAGCCGCGGCAAAGTAGCTCAGGGAGTCGGTTTTTTCATCATAAAGATTGATACTCAGCCGGTCAAAATGAAATATATCACCCAACGATTTGGAAATGGCGGAAAAGACCCCGCGCCTTGAAGAGGCCGAAACAATGGCGTTATTAATCCGCAGCAACAACTGGTACCGGGTGGCGGTATCCCATTGCATAAAACTCCTTTCATCCGTTTATACGTGTAATGTCAGTGTGTTGATTATTGATAAACCGATTTTACGCCCTGTGTCAAGCCCATTATTGGGCATTTATTCATAAAATCAATAAAAATCCAGGTTTTCGGTGTATTTATCTTGAAAAAGAAAATGAAATTCAAGGATACATTATTTATAATACACTGTAATTAAATAAAATTTTAATCATATTTTTATATTTGCCTAATAATGGGCTAACTGCTGATTATTGGGCTTATCATGCTGACGACATCTGAATAATTATTTTGTAACAATCAGTAATAATTGACTTATTTTCATTTTTTTCAGACTGGCACCTATTTTGCTCTTTATAAACGACAAATATTCAGCAGGCTGCCAATGCCAATGATTTTGGTGTTGGTATTGAGCTTTTTCAAGACGATGTAGCTTTGCGTGGAATTTTATTTTAATATTAGGAGGATACTATGATTCAGTTTTTGGTCCATGAAAAGGCCGACAATGTCGGGGTTGCCACCGTGGATATCAGCCGTGGTGAGACAGCCCAGGGATTGTTGATGGACAGCCAGGAGAGCGTGGAGATCACACCGCTTCACGATATCCCCTTGGGGCACAAAATCGCCCTGACCGATATGGATGTGGACGGTTCCATCATCAAGTACGGAAACGATATCGGCCGGGTGGTGGAGACCATCAAAACCGGTGAACACGTTCACACCCATAATTTAAAAACAAGGAGGTGGTAAGAATGAGCAACCCGACCGTAATGGCATACCGCCGGGAAAACGGACGCGTGGTTCCGAATCCC
>JANQML010000121.1 GCA_028280105.1 Desulfobacula sp.
GGCAAGCTACTCACTTCCGAATAAGTATTTGGAGGAATTAGGCTTGTTTGACATGAGGACAGTACAGACAGGGATTTCTGTCTTAACCATTTAAGATAAAGATATGCATGAGCCGTATACGAGGCCCGTACGTACGGTTCTGTGAGAGGGATGAAACCGGATTAATTACCCGGTCTCACCCTACTCGATCTGACCACCACAAAGTTTTATTAATGATTATGAAATACATGAAAAAAGAAATACCATTTATGTAGAATCGGCTTTTCCTGAAAATCTTTCCTTATTTTTGACGGATAAAATTTTGTTGGCATATCTTTGATTGACATACCATTAATACTGATTAAGATACTAAACATCCTTTAAAGATTTGTAATTATTTTATTTGAGAAACAATTCGGAGTAAAGCATGCTAGGCCCCGGTCCTTTGATAGCAATAAACATTGTTTTTTTATACACAATTATAGGACCTGTTGTTTTATTTGGAACTTACGTCCTTTTTGATGTTTTAATCAAAACTGTAATGAAAAAAACGACTGAAAACAAAAGGATTGATCCTTCTTTAATGAATTCTGAAGATGTTCTTTACTTACTTGATAGGACATGATCGGTGCTCTCTTTTTTAACAAAATGGAAAGTGTATTTTACTTATGCCGCACTACTTAGTTGTTTTGTCAACATTCTTCAACTTACCTTTCCATTTTATATGTTCAGTATATATAGCAATATTGTCGTCTCTTATAGCCGGTTTTCCCTTGTGAATATAACCTTAGCAGCTTTTTTAGCCACATGTGCCCTTTTTTTTTTCAGCTATATTCGGTCTAGACTTTTGGCCATGGCAGGTAATAGTTTATCTCTGGATTTAAGAAAAAACCTCTATTCTTTAATGATCAAGGCAAGTGGGGTTGACAGCAAACGGGCATACCAGGGCGGACTAAATGACCTTGAAATCGTGCGAAGTTATTTTTCTTCCCCATCTGTCAATGCCTTGTTTGATACGCCTTGGGCCCCTTTTTACCTGGCCCTGATCTACCTGTTTCACCCCATTTTGGGAATTATCGCAACCGGCGGGGCTTTGGTAATGGTGAGTTTAAGCGTTCTCCAGGAAATCCTGGTCTGGAAAAGTATGAAAGAGGCCAATGAAAACAATGCGAAAAATTTACGGTTTGTGGATTCGTTTATGCGAAACGTGGAGGTGATTAACGGCATGGGGATGATCCGTGCCATCAGTGACCGGTTTATCCGTAAGAACAACCGGGTCATGGGTCACCAAACCCGTTCCAGCTATATCGCCGGAACCGTTCAGGCCCTGATCAAGCCGCTTCAGAATGTGATTCAGGTGTTGATCTATTGCAGTGGCGCCTATTTTGCAATGACACAGGGATTTGATGTGGGACTGATGGTGGCGGCATCCATCATCATGGGAAGAGGGCTGGCACCGTTGATGCAGCTCATGTCGTCCTGGCGGCAGACCACCCAGGCAAAAGAATCCTATCTGCGGCTCAAGGATATGTCGGCCATGATCGACCAACAGACAAACCCCATGTCCCTGCCGGCACCCCGGGGTCATATCCATGTAAACAAAGCAGCCTTTAAAATCGGGCCGCACCTGCTTCTCAAAGGGGTCTCTTTTGAGCTTCAGCCCGGGGAGTTCCTGGGAATCATCGGCCCCAGCGGCGCCGGAAAGACCACCCTGTGCCGCCTGTTGCTGGGAATCTGGCCCTCCATGGGCGGCAAGGTGAGTCTGGACGGTAATGATATCTTTTTGTGGAACAAACAGGAGGTGGGGCCCTACATCGGTTACTTGCCCCAGGAGATTGAGCTGTTTCCCGGTACGGTGGCCGAGAATATCGCCCGCTTGGGGTGTGTGGATGAGGCACGGGTGGATGACGCCATTGCCCTGTGCGGGATAAAAGAGATGGTGGATGCGTTCCCCCGGGGCAAGGAAACGCAAATTGCAGGGGATTCCGGCATAGGCCTGTCCGGCGGCCAGAAACAGAAGATCGGCCTGGCCCGGGCCGTCTATCAGTCCCCCGGATTCCTGGTTCTGGACGAACCCACATCCAACCTGGATGAAACCGGGGAACACCAGGTGCTTTCCGCTTTGGACACCATGAAAAAAGAACATGGCACCACCTGCATCATGGTGACCCACAGGCCTTCACTGCTTCAATCCATGGACAAAATCCTGGTGCTCAAAGACGGCCGTGTGGCCCTGTTCGGCCCCAGGGACGAGGTGTTTGCCAAGCTTTCCGGGGGCAGTGGATGATCTTTTTTCTGCGCTCCTGTATCAAGTATTTTCTCTTTGCAGGGGTTTTCTCCCTCTTCATCAACACCCTGCAGCTCACCTTTCCCCTTTATATGCTGGCCGTCTACGTAAGGGTGCTGGACAGCTACAGTTTTTCAACACTGTATGCCACAACCGCCATGGCCCTTTTTGCCCTGGCTGTTTTCGGGGGGCTTGAGCTGTTAAGATCCCGGCTCCTGGTGCGGGCCGGGATCAGACTGGACGCCTTGCTGACCCGGAAGGTCCTGAAAGCCATGCTCCAGGATCTGAGCCGGGCCGACAGCCTGAACTACCGGTCCGGACTCAGGGATATCAACACCTTGCGCAATTATCTGGGCGGCAATGCCATATTTGCCTTTTTTGACGTGCCCTGGATTTTTATCTACCTGGGAGTCATTTACCTGGTTCACCCGGTGCTGGGCATGACCGCCACCGGGGGAGCAATTGTGATTTTTTTCATCGGCTTGCTGCAGAACGGGCTGACAAAAAAAGATATTCTCAAGGCCCAGGTTGTGAACAACCAGGGCAGGCAATGGGTTCAGACCGGTTTTAGAACCGCAAGAGAGCTTCAGACCATGGGCATGATCAACAACACAGCGGAACGGTTCTGCGGGATCCATGACCAGGAGCTGCGGCTGCAGGACCGGATCGGCCATACCGGCCATCTGCTGGGGGCTGTGGGGCAGAGCTTCGGGATCCTGATGCAGGTGCTTATTTTCGGAACCGGTGCAGCCCTGGTCCTGGCGCATGAGGCCAACCCGGGCGTGATTATTGCCGCCTCCATTATCATGGGCCGGGCCCTTGCCCCGATCAACCAGGGGATCGGGGCCTGGAAGCAGACATCCGGGGCTAAAACCGCATATATGAACCTGTCCCGGCTGCTCAAATCCGTGGAAAATAAACCGCGCTTGACACCGGGAGAGATGAACGGGCACCTGGTGGTGAAAGATGTCAGCCTCTCCATTGGGGAGACACCGATTCTGGAAGCCATTGACTTTGAATTAAAACCCGGTGATATCATGGGGCTTATGGGGCCCAACGGGGTGGGGAAAACCTCGCTTTGCCGGATGATCCTGGGGATGTGGGCACCTGCTTCAGGCCGGGTGACGCTGGATAACAGGGATGTCTTTCAGCTGGACAATGACGACCTGGGACAGTCCCTCGGCTATCTGCCCCAGAATGTGGAGTTGTTTAGCGGCACGGTGAGTGAAAACATTGCCCGGATGGGACGGGTTGATGGTGGAAAGGTGGTTGAGGCGGCAAAAAGGGCAGGGGCCCATGAAACCATTTTGAAATTTCCAAACGGATATGATACCGATATCGGCGAGGCCGGGCAAAGCCTGTCCGGCGGCCAGCGGCAGCGGGTGGGGCTGGCCCGGGCCCTTTACGGCAATCCCAGACTGGTGATCCTGGATGAGCCGGATTCCAATTTGGATGCAGCCGGGGACCAGGCTCTGGCGGGTGCCCTGCGCCATCTCAAGCAGGCAGGGGCCACCACTGTCATGATCACGCACAAGCCCGGGCTGCTGTCAACCGTGGACAAGATACTCATGCTGGAAAAGGGCCGACAGAAACGATTTGGAAAGAGAGATGAGGTTTTCGGACAAATGACGGGGGAGTGAATGCAACAGATGGGAAGACTCGGGATTAAGTATATTATCTTTATCGGATTGTTCAATGTGTGCATCAATTTGATATACCTGGCCGTACCGGTTTATATGATGACAGTCTATGACAAGGTGTTGTTCAGCTTCAGCCGGGCAACGCTCTATACGCTGAGTACAGGGGTGGTGATCAGTCTGATTGCCATGGGCCTGACAGACTATTTTAAACAGCGTCTGCTGGTCCAGGCCGGCACGCGCATGACCGAAAAAATGCTGCCCTTTGTTCTCAACCGCCTCCAGGGGTATGA
>JANQML010000128.1 GCA_028280105.1 Desulfobacula sp.
CATGCTCGGGTTTATTATCAGTCATTTTTTTGCCTCATCTGGTTTTTGCCTCATCTGGTTTTTGCCTCATTTGGTTTTTGCATCATTTGGGTAAAGAGGGACCGTCATTCATACGATATGGGTTGAAAACCACGGGCAAATCGAATACAAAATGACTGTGCACCCGGTCGAACCACCAAATGGTGTTCCGGGGTGGCGTTAAAACCAGGGAGTGAATATTGCCGTGATCATGACGGATACTGCAGGCTGTTTCATTGTAAGATCATCCTATGTTTTTTTTAAACGGGCTGTCCGGTATGCCGATGTGGGAAGATTGCTCCACCTGGTTTCAATCGGCGGCCTTGTTCTCTTCTTTTATTCCGGCAGACTGGCTCTGATAAAAATGGGAGAGGGTGAGATGGTTCTGTTCTGGGGGTTTTTCTATCTGAGCCTCTATGGCCTGGTTTTGATATGGTTTTCCCAGAAAGACGCCCTGTGCCGTTTTCAAAATTACAAGCTTGCCAAAGATCTTTTCCATGAAAACCGTGGCAATCTCCATCAGATAAAACGGGTGTGCGGTATTTTTTCAGCCTCCAAATGCCAGAGAGAGGCGATCCGGGTGGCAGGGGCAGACCTTGGCATCAGTACCGTTTTGGCCGATTACTACCGGGAACGAGGGTACCGGTGGTATCATTTGATTCCGGATCGGGTTCTGAACCATCCAAAGGTGCTTTTCACCCGGCAATACTGGAAACGGACCCTCTTTGTTCCCACCTACCGTTCCAAATATTTTTTGTGGTAGCCTGGATGCAGATATCCTGTTCTGCGAAGAGCGCTAGGGAAAACGAATCAGATGTTTTTTACGGATCTGTTGACCGCAGTTGATTTTCCCGGCATAGATAATGATTTGATTTTCAAAAATTCACACCTATACTTTAATAGTATGGACAGGTCTTACGATAATGAATAACCGGACCGGGAGGTGCCATATGGGAAAAAAACTACGTGCCTGTAAAAAGTGTGGAAAAACAGTCAAGGGGGCGGGTCACCTGTGTGATCCCGTTGAAATGGAGAAAGCCTTTGTCTGCCAGGACTGCGGGGCATCATCACTGGATGCCAAACATGTATGCAAACCCAAACTCCAGAAACTGAAATACACCTGTAAAAAATGCGGGCGGCTGTCGGTTGAGTCGGACAAGTTGTGCAAGCCCACAGAGATTCAATGATCAATGGAAACGGTTGAGCGCATGACCGGAATATGCACTATATCGGCATTGGGAAACCGATAGCATAAATTGCTTTAATTGAAAAATGATGTAAAGTATTTCTCTTTTTTTATATAAATTGTTTGAAGAATATTGCTTTTCGCGGTAGACTTTTCAAAGAGTTTTAAGGAAAAATATTTGTAATTTTTCTACCGGTTTAGTATACGAATGGGCAATGGCTAACAAAAATATTTTTGATAAATTAAAGCAGTCCAAGAATTTACCCCGG
This sequence comes from Desulfobacula sp., assembly GCA_028280105.1. Lineage (GTDB taxonomy): Bacteria > Desulfobacterota > Desulfobacteria > Desulfobacterales > Desulfobacteraceae > Desulfobacula. The sequence goes on from JANQML010000128.1 coordinate 1,474, forward strand.
CTCCCCCAGGTCATGCTGAAACTGATCAAGGCCTGTAACAATGAACGGACAAGCATTGAAGAGCTGGTTGCGATCATTTCTGCTGACCCATCCCTCTCATCAAGGCTTTTACAGATTATCGGATCCCCCTATGTGAATCTGCCAAAGGCGGTAAACAGCATCAAAACAGCGGTTGTTTACCTGGGGATTGATACCATTCGAAATATGGCGATTTCCACATCAGCCATGCATTTTTTCAAAGTCATCCAGCCTGTTGACGGATTTGATATCACCCATTTTTGGTACCATAGTTACAAATGCGGTGTCATCGCAAGAAAAATTGCCGTTGAAAACGAATTTAACAACCCGGATGAATTCTTTTTAGCAGGCCTTTTGCACGATATCGGACGTCTGGTGCTGATTGACAATTTCCCGGAAGACTATAAAACCATCATCGACACATCGGCAGATGAGAAGCAGACCCAAAGATCCGAGCTTAAACTGTTCGGGGTGGACACCCCGCAGGTCAGTGCCTGGCTCTTCAATCAATGGAATCTCAATCCCTTGATCTCCGATGCTGTTCTGTTCATTAATGAGCCTGTTGACCAGATTGAAGGGGCACTTTCACACGTTAAGGTGGTCTTTATTTCAAATCTTCTTGCCGTTCAAGATTCCCTGGAAAAGATTCCAAATATTCTGCCGTTGACCGACTTGCCGCAAAATCGTCTGGAACAGATCACAACCGAAGCACAGCAAGAGGTTGAAGAGATGGCCAACAGCCTGGGAATCGAACTGGCAGAAACAGACGGCAAAATGACCGGCCGGGATTCATTGTCATCTGAAATAAAAAATGTCTCTCTTTTTTACGGTACATTACAGAACCTGCTCCATGCCAAAGATGTCAAATCGGTTCTTGATATTGCCCAGAACGGATTTAAGATCATATTCGGTGTGGAACGGGTTTTCTATTTTCTGCTTGATGATAAAAAGGATATTTTAACCGGATTCTGCTCTGATACGGATAAATCCCACCGGATTATCAAAAGCATCGCCCTGCCGATGTCCAACAAATCCAGTCTTCTGGTGAAAAGTGTAAAATTCAAGACCGTTGAAAATTCTTTGAAAAGCAAAGAACAAAAACCCCAGGCGATATCGGATCTCCAGATTATCCGGCTGCTGGAGTCCCAGGGGCTTTATTGCGTGCCCATCTTCTCCTCTGATAAGGCCTTTGGCGTTGCTGCCCTGGGAGTGAATACAGCCGAGGCAAAGGAGTTGGATGAAAACGCAGGACTTGTCCATCTCTTTTCCCGGCAGACCGGTGTCTGTATCCAGAGCATCCGCTATTACAACGAATATGCCGAGGATGTACATGAGAAGAAGATGGAGGCCTATTCCACCCTGACCGACAAGGTGATCCATGAAATCAATAATCCCATTGCCATTATAAAAAATTATATTGAGACCCTGCGGCTCAAATTGCCGGACAAGCATCCGGCCCAGGAAGAACTGGTTGTGATCGGTGAAGAGATGAACCGGGTCTCCGGGTTGCTGGATCGGCTGGGATCTTTTTCAAGACCCAGGATCGAAGGATTTGAACGGATCGATATCAACCGGCTGTGCCAAAATATTCTGGAGATTTTAAAAAAATCAATCCTTCTGCCCAAACGGATCGAGGCATCTATCTCCATTGACCCTGAGATTCCAATCGTGAAAACAGATCCGGACGGTCTCAAGCAGGTGTTGATCAATCTGGTAAAGAACTCGGCAGAGGCCATGTCCCATGGCGGCACCATTTTAATCGAGACCCGGCTGATGTCGGAGTCGGCGAAAATTTTAATCGATGAAAAAAAACGGCTTCCCGGCAACGTTGAGATTATTGTTTCCGATAATGGGTCGGGGATTGATGAAAAAATAAAAGAGACACTATTTGAACCCTACACGACAACTAAGGTGGGAGGAAATAATTCCGGCCTTGGGCTCTCCATTGTCCACTCGATTGTAAAACGATTGAACGGCAGCATTGCCTGCCATAGCGAAAAAGGGAAAGGAACCCGATTTACAATCACCCTGCCGGTCAGTTCGTCCAGAAAGATTAAAGGCTTATAACCGTGAATTACCCTGATATCATTTCATCCGATGCTGCCAACGATTTAAAGACCGGAGAACTCATGGTCAAAGAGGGGCTGGTCAGCCGGGAGGATGTTGACATGGCGCTTTCCATGCAGCATGAAAATTCCGTCACTCCGGGTTCAACCAACCACCGTCTGATCGGCATGATCCTCTGTGATCTGAACCTGATCACCCCTCTGGATAATTATTATATTTTAAAACGGCACAATAAACTGCTTTCTGTTGAATCCGCCCTGGTTTCAAATCAATGGCTGTCGCAACAGGAGGTTATGGATATTAAAAATGAGTCCATGCACCAGGATATTCCGTTTATCAGCCATCTGCTGAAAACAGGTAAAATTTCAACCACCCGGATGCAAAAACTCTTATTCGGCCTGTTTCATATTCCGTTCCGGTCCATCAGTGATTTTATTTTTAATGAAAAAGACAGGGCCCTTCTGGTTCGGGTCGTGGACAAAGAACTGAGCGAAAACCAGCGGATTATTCCCCTGGTTATAAAAGATAACACCCTGTTATTCGGCATCACTGATCCGGATAATATCCTGGTGGTCAGGCAGTTGAATGAGCAATTTCCCCAATACCGGTTTAAGGCCTTGTTTATTCCATATACCGGATTTTCCTGGTTTTCCAAAATTATATACGGCGGGGATCTGCCGGAAGATAAAAAACCGGAAGAAAAACCCGTGGATCTCTCTTTACTGCTGAATTTTAAAACAATTATCCGTGACCCTGAAATGGAAAAAAAATCGGTCTGGATTCTGTATGAACGGTATGAGATGCTGAGGCGGCTGATCGGCAAGGCAAAGCGGGGAAACTTTCAGGATGAGTTCAACCTGTTTATCCAGAAGAACCATCAGCGGATCTGCAAGGAGTACGGTGTAAAACAGATTGAGTATTCATTAAAGAGAGAAGGGGAGACAGTGAGCGTGGCTGCATTTCCGCAACAGGCCCCGGGACGGAAGGGCAGGTAAGAAACGATGGCAAGAATCATCACCATTACCAGTGGAAAAGGCGGTGTCGGCAAAACAAGCGTCAGCCTGAATCTGTCATTGTCCCTTGCATCCAGAGGGTTTAAAGTCTGTCTGTTTGATGCGGATCTCGGATTAGCCAATGTCAATATTCTCACCGGCATCTATCCCAAACAGGACCTGATGGATGTGATTTCAGAGCAGGCCGGCCTGGATGATATTCTGATTAAAAACTATCAGGGTATCGATATTATCCCGGGCAGCAACGGGGTGGAAAAGCTGGCGGATCTCACGCCGGTACAGACCCGGAGACTGATAAACGCATTTTTAGAGCTGGAAGATTACGACTATTTTATTTTTGACACATCCGCCGGTATCTCCTCCCAGGTGATTTCGTTCTGCATGGCATCCCATGAGATTGTCCTTGTGGTCACCTGCGAGCCCACATCCATAACCGATGCATACTCCATGCTCAAATCCTTGTCCCGGCACGGGTATGAGAATCCGGTGAAAATTCTGGTCAACCAGGTAAAGACCGGTTCCGCCGCAAAGACCACCTATGTCCAGTTAAGAGAGACGGTCAACCGGTTTTTGCGGATAAAAGTCGAACCCCTGGGAATTGTGGGATGGGACAAGAATGTCAGGATGGCCGTGATCTCCCAGACCCCGTTTTTCATGGTTTTCCCGAATACCCTGGCTTCAAAGTGTATTCGAACCATTACGGATAAACTGCTTAAAAAAGTTTATCATGAGACCAATATGCCCCTTGAGTTGTTCTGGGACAGGTGTCTGGCATTTTTTGAAACCCACCGGGAAAAAGAGAAACAACCACCGGTTTCTCCCGCCGGAAACAGCCGTGTGCAGGGGCAGCCCGGAAATCCGAACCCATTGGTTTCAAAAACAGAGCCGCCCGCAGCCGGCCGGCTGCAGACAGATGATCCGGTTTACCAGGCCATTGAACGGATTGATACTGCTTTGTCAAATCTGACCCGGGAGGTGGCTTTGATCAGAAAAATGCTTGAGCCCAGAGGTTCGGAACCTGAATTTAAACCGGTCTCCCCTGAACCGCCGCCGCCCCCGAGACCCGAAAAGATCGCCCTTGATTTTGAGTCCTGGCTGAAAGAGAACAAAAAACAGTTTACCAGGCTTTAATTTGAACCTTAGGCATCGAGTAAAAATAACCTATCCATCTTACTTGTCTTTTTATCCGTATTCTTCGTTGGAAAAGGCTTACATAGCTCGTTATGCGCGCCTTTTCCCGCCTTGAATACGAATAAAAATTCGGCGCAATATGTAAAGGTTATTTCCACTCGCTGCCTTAATTGGGTCTGTTGTTTTTTTAACGGCCGTCTCTGAACCGGGTCGGAAATACACCGAACCTTCGTTTGAACTGGTTGGAGAATTCATATTGGGATTTATACCCCAGTCCGGCTGAAATCTCAGATATCCGCATCGGGGTGGACCTTAACAGACGACAGGCTTCATCCATCCGGATCCTCACAATGTACTGTCCCGGAGAGATGCCGATCTGGCGTTTAAATGCCTTTCGGAAGGATTCATATCCCCAGCCGTTTTTCCTGCAATATTCTTTCAAGTCGATCCGTCTGTCCATCAACCGGTTGAAATCCAGGCAGCTTTTTTCAATTCTGGCCTGTTCCGTGTGTGACAGGGCGATGCCGTCAGACCCGGAGGCCTCTTTCAGCCGGTGCAGATTGCTCTGGTTGATCAGGTTCCGAACCTGGTTGACAAAATTCAAGGCCGTATCCGGCAGCCGGCTTTCAACACTTGAATTCAATTCATCCATCAGAGATTGAAGCGTTTCGGTTATCGTTTGATCCGGTGAGACCCGGTAAACCGGGGTTGACGCTTCGATCAGGCCCAGCCCGGCCAGGTGATGGTAATACTCGGTATTAAAATCAATATAATATTCATGCCAGGGGGTATGGCTGTTGATGATCGTGGTGTGCCTTTTACCGGGCCGCCGTTGAAAGAGGCAACCCGGCTCCAGCGCATGGGAGTTCTGATCTTCGTCAATATATTCTCCTTCCCCTTTGACGACATAGACCAGGGAATAGAATGGAAAAATGATCTCATGATGGTCATTTTCAATGCCTGTTTTATCGATAAACCCGCAGCCGATCCAATGGCCGGAATTTCCGATGGACCGGGAGACATTGACACCATCCGCTTTGCATAGCGCATCCAGGCGTTCTGTCCGGGATTTTAATTGGTATTTATGGGTATTGGGTTCCAAAACAAAGGCATCCGTTTTTTTTAAAGATTTACCATTTATCATATCATTTTTACCAGAACAGCCATTTTAATCAACAGGCAAGTGCGTGTAAATTTGATCCATACGAATCCGTTGCGATCCGTTTAAACCTTAGAAAGGAGCTTGCCATGTACGGTTCAAACCATTCGATATCCGACCCCTCTTATTTGAATATGGATTCGGTGAAACCGTCTGAATGCCGAAAAAGAGAAATCAGGACAAGGATCATGAAATTAAATCGCCGCTTTCTAAACAGGTTGAAGGATTTTTTTATAACGCTCAACCAAAGAGAACTGGATCACTATTTGTGCCTGGTGATCGGCGGTATCGCCGGGTATCTGTTGCTCAACAGTCTTAGATAAAAATGCAGTTGCCTAACGGTCCATTAACAATGGGGAGCGGTCATGTATTTAATCCGCGGCAGACTTCAGATAATTCATATGGGCTGTCATCAATTTGATATCCCCATAGGAGAAATCGTCGCCCAGCTCGGTTTTAAGCTGTTTAAGCGATGGATAGGACTGCCGGGAAAGGGCCTCTTTCATCCGGGATTGTTTTTGGGGTGAAAGGACCTGGTCAACGGCCAGATCTCCCTGTTCAACAAAATGGGATAAATGTCCCTGCACGGTATTTTCCACCAGCCCTCTTTCAGCCGCGATGCCGCCGATGGAAAGGCCTTTTTTAAACATATCGAAACTGATCTGTTTGGTATCCTCTCCAGAGGGGACTTTTCTAGACCCGGATGCCGGTTTTTGAGGGCGGTCTTCTTTTTTTTCCGGCAGGACCACGGCTGTTATGCCGTGTGCCTTGCGATAGGCTTGAACCATCCCCAGAATATCATCCCCGTATTTGGCAATGGTTTTATCTCCCACCCCCCTGATCTTCTTTAATTCACCCGGGGTTTCAGGCAGGTGGACCGCAATCTGTATCAAGACCCGCTGGTGCAGGATTTGAAAGGCGGCCATGTTTTTTTCCTTTGACAGACGCAGACGCCAGTCTTTGAGTTGCTGGAACAATTGGGGGTGCTCAATGTCCGACTCGCCGTAGGAGGGAAGCGGACTCGATTGGGCACTGCCGGGTGTAAAGGCGAGTTCCGCTTTTGACACCGCCCGTAAATACCGAGACGGCAGAAATCCGGTTTCACAGGACCGGATGCCGGACAGGCAAACCGTGACCTCCAGTTTCAGATTGTCAAATGCATTTTTCAACTTTTTTCCAAGGCTTTTATTATCGGTTTCCAGGGCTCCTTTGCTGACCATGGTGTCGAAAAGTCCAGCCAGTTTATCCTGGAACCATCCTGTTGCTTTTTTCACCCGTTCCTGGATATATGCATTGGATACCGGCAGGCTGTTTTCCTGGAAGTTCTGGTGTAACTGATGTTTAAACTTTTCACTGACCGTCAGGACATCCGTTTGAAGGCAGTTGCGAACCTCTGTTAAATCGGGCATGCCGGACATCTGGACCAGGCCGGCGTTACCGGACACCAACCGGTAAAAATAATTGAACCGGCTGCCCAGGGATTGAAAATCAAAACAGGCAATCAATAACTGCTGCTGGTAGGCTGTTTTTTCCACCATGAGCCGGTATGCCGGATCAGACCGGTGTGCGGTCTGATGAATAAATTGCACAATGGCGTCATCCGTCTCTATTCCCCGGGGCGGGACAGGGGAGGAGAGCACCAGGCCGTCAAAGGTTTTGCAGCGGCTCAACGCCACATAGACCTGGCCCTGGGCAAATGCGGCCCTGGCATCAATGACCGCTTTGTCAAAGGTCAATCCCTGGCTCTTGTGAATGGTGATGGCCCAGGCCGGCTTTAAAGGGAATTGTTTAAACCGGCCGATCACCTCTTCTACGATTTCCTGGTTATCCTGGTCCAGGGTATATTTAATATTCTCCCAGTCCACCGGTTCCACTGTTATGGATTCGGATTCACCCGGGCAGCGGACTCGAATGCTTTGATCGGAGATGGATGTGATCTTTCCGATTTTTCCGTTGTAGTATAATTTTCTGATCGACGGATCATTGCGGAGAAACATGACCTGGGCGCCGACCTTGAGACTTAATCTGGCAGATGTCGGATAAATCGCTTCCGGAAAATCTCCGGATATATGGGCTGAAAGATCATATGCGCTTGCCGGTATGGCTTCCAGTTTTTTTTCATTGATGGCATCCGCCATTCTATTGTGGGTGGTCAAGGTGATATATCCCTGGTTCTCCTCCGGCAGAAACCCTTCTTTGTACCGCCGGTTTAACGCTGCGATGCCGGATTCGTCCAGACGGTTCTCCCTCACCTTATTGAGCAGGTCGACAAACCGGTCATCTGATTGGCGGTAAATGGTTTCAAGCTCAATGGTGGCGATATCCAGGCGGCCGAGGGCAAGGCTGGAGAAAAAATAGACACTGCTGTAATGCTCTTTCAGCAACTCCCATTCCCCGGACTTGGCAACCGGGGGCAGTTGATGCAGATCGCCGATGAGGAGTAATTGAACCCCGCCAAATGCCCGGGTGTTCCTGCGGTGGTATTGGAGCACCTTGTCCACGGCGTCCAGTACATCTGCCCGGACCATGCTGATTTCATCGATCACCAGCAGATCCAGGCTCTTTATGATCCGTTTTTTCTCCTTGCTGAAACGGAACAGCCGTTCCTTGTTTTTAACAAAGGCGTCGCTGCCCGGAATAAAGGGGCCAAAGGGCAGCTGAAAAAAAGAGTGGAGTGTAACACCGCCGGCATTGATTGCCGCCACCCCTGTGGGTGCCGTGACAACGATGCGTTTGGCTGTATTTTTTTTAAGTCTTTTTAAGAAAGTGGTTTTCCCGGTGCCGGCTTTTCCCGTCAAAAAGATATGGCTTCCGGTGTGTTCGATAAACTCCCCGGCCAATTGCAATTCTTTATTTTCTAGAAAAATGTCGGCTTTTTCCTGGCTCATCTTCTCAATCATATCAACGTGTTTACCCACTTGGAAATTTTCAGGATAAATTCTATTCTGATATGAAATCGGAAATAGTCAAGCCTTTTTCAAAATTTAAACTTTTATGGCATTCTTATCTTTTCAATTCGTCTTGAAGGCGAGACAGAGAAACCCGTGACGTCAAATCAAGACTCAGCGGTGTTACGGAAACCATCCGGTCAACTGCAAGGGCATAGATATCTGATTCCGGATCATGTTCTGCCCCGTCAATATTCACAACCAGCTGTCCGTCACCGATTTTGCTTTCAACAGAGGGGGCTTCCAAGACTTTGGCATAATAAGGTGTTCTTGCCAGTTTTGTGATCCGGTACGGGGTGGAACGGGTGGCATCCGCAGGGACATCAATTTTCAAAACATCAACATCGGCCGGCAGTTTCGCGGCCAGTAAACCGGTTGAAAATTGATTCAGAAAATAGGCTGTGGCTGACCAGTCCTGGTCCGTATACGTTTGATGGGAGTCGACATCGGTCTGTTTGGACACGGCGATTCCCGGAACACCGAAACTGGCCGCTTCAAGTGCGGCTCCCACGGTTCCCGAGCTGGTAACATTGATTCCCAGATTCTCTCCGTAGTTGATTCCGGAGACGAGCAGATCCGGCTTATTTTCTATGAACAGGGTTCTTAAAGTGTGCTTCACAATCAGAGCCGGGGAACAGTCGCAATGGTAAGCCTGGATCGGTTCCCCGTTCAAATGATATTCAACCGGTATCAGACAGGCGTTCTTGTCTCCGGTCAAGCCGCGACCGGCCCCTGTCTGCTGGTGCCGGGGAGCCGCAATGATAATATTTCCAATGTCTGAAACGGCTTCTGCCGCCGCCCTGAGACCGGGAGAGTCAATTCCGTCGTCGTTTGTTATCAGGATGGTATGATCTTTCATTTTATTTTCCTTTAATAGGTGGATTCGTCAACCTCATCGTTGCAAAAACCGTGAAGGTTTCAGCTTCAAGGCGCCAAGGTTGCCGCTGTAGTAATCTACCGCAAAACCTTGGGAACGGAGAAGATGGGAGCTTCACGCTTTTCCCGGAGGGTAAAAATTTGTAAAAAAGATGAAATGGCGGAACCCACTTATGATGAAGTCTTGGAAGCGTCTTTAAATTCAAAGCTTTTGTTGTATTGTCAAGTGATTTCATCTTTTATGATAAAATTTTTATGCAACGTTGAGGTCACGCTTATTTTTTCAAAGCCACGGCCTGAACCACGGCACCCATGCCGAAATGAAGGGTGCCTTCGATGACCTCGCGCTCAAGTTCAATTAGGCGAGTGAACCGTAAACCGGACAATTCTTCAATCAACAGATCTTTGGACATCATCATTTCTTTTAACGGGGGCCCGCCTGTTTTATGGGTTAACTGATCCGGAGTGTATGCTTCCAGCAGCAATACCCCGTTTTTTTTGAGCCCTGCCACCACGCGTTTGTGAAAATCTTTTCTTAATTTTTCAGGCAGATGGCAGAAAATAGAGACAACGGCATCCCACCGGTTTTCACCCAAATCATAGGTGGTTAGATCCTGGTGGACAAATTGAATGTCAACCCCATTCTTTTGTGCCAGTTTCTCCGCTTTTTTCAGGCCGACAGCAGACGAATCCACGGCGGTCACCGAATAGCCGTGTTTGGCCAGAAAAACGGAGTTGCGGCCTTCGCCTTCAGCCGGGCAGAGAATCTTTCCCTTTGGCAGCGTATGAAAATGTTCTTTTAAAAAATCATTGGGCCGGGTTCCGAATATGTAGTGCCCGGCACGGTATCTTTCATCCCACATCTCTCTTTTCCATATTGAATTTATTGGTTTTTATATCCAAGGTTTATGTGCCGGCCGGATTTTCCAATCGTCAAAGCGGCCATAGAACCGGCAGCACCAGCATTAAAATGACTAGGATGATCAGTGTTAAAGGGGCACCGACCTTTATATAGTCTATAAACCGGTATCCCCCCGGCCCCATGACCAGCACATTGGCCGGGTGAGAGATGGGAGAGGTGAAGCTGGACGATGCGGCCATGGCAATCCCCATCATCAGGGCATAGGGAGATATGCCCAGAGCGGCAGAGGTCTTCAGGGCGATGGGCACCATGAGCACCACCAGGGCCGAGGTGGGGATGATACTGGTGGCGGCAAAGGTAATAACCAGAATTCCAAAGAGAACGGCATGCGGCCCGAACGGCCCCAGCATGCCCACAACCCCCTCGGCCAGAAAATGGGCGGCACCGGATTGATCCAGTGCCGTACCCAGGGGCAGCATTCCGGCAATCAGGAAGACGGCTTTCCATTCGATGCAGCGATAGGCCTCTTCCATGGTCAGGCACCGGGTCAGCACCATAAAGGCCGCCCCCATGACCACGGCAATGTAAATGGGAATCCATCCGAACATGACGGGCAGGAGGACGGCGGCCATGATGGTGAGAGCGGTTTTGGCCTTGTCCTCTAAGGGCGGTTCCTGTGCCGTTTCGGTCAGCACCAGAAAATCCGGCTCCCGGCCCAGCACATTCAGTTTTTTCCACTCTCCGTGCAAGAGCAGTGCATCACCGAATTCCAGAGGCATATCCCGCAATCCGGATGAATAGGGGCGGCCTTTCCGCCACACGGCCAATACGGTTAACCCGTATTTTTCCCTGAAATGGATTTGGCGCAATGTTTGGCCGGATAAGACCGAATGGGGAGAGAGGATCACTTCAATCAGTCCCACGTGCTCGTTTTCAAGCACGGCCGGGTCGGGATCAAATGAATGGTCCTGACTGAAAACCTTTTCTATCTCGGTCATCAGTAAAATGGAGATCATATCAAAATCTCCGGTGACAATCAGCTGATCCTCCGGCTCAAACCGATCGTCTGACCCGGGAATCAAAGCTTCTCCGTTTTCCCTGACAATACAGAGAATCTGTACATCCACGGTGTCTCCCAGGCGGCTTTCACTCAGGGTCAGACCGATCAGGTTGGAGTCTTCCTGTATCCGTAAACAACAGATCCGTTCGTCCATGGGGTGTCTGAGCTGTACACCGGGCCGCCCGAGCTGCCTGGGGCTCAGAAAATCCGTATGATTTTGAAAGGTTTCCATCTCCTCTGCCGGTCCGTATACCGCAAGGGTGTCATTTGCTTTCAGGCGTTGATATTTGAGGTCTTGGTTCATCAGCCGCCCGTCACGTCCAATGGCAAGAACGGTGAGGCCGAACCGGTTGCGAAAGCCGATGTCGGATAAGGTCTGGCCGATACAGGTGGAGGCCGGGCTGAGCTGCAGTTCCGCCACCTGCATTCCCATGGCAAAAAGAGTGTCAAAGCCGATGGTATCCGCATCAAAGGTCAGCTGTCCCCAATGATTCAACTCCTGGATCCGGTCGATATCCCCCTCAACGATAAGGGTGTCCCCGGCCTGTATGATCCGGGTGATCTCCGGCGCCAGAACGGTTTTATCCTTTCGGATAATCCCCAGTACATTGAGTCCGAACCCGGATCTCAGACGGCTTTTGGCAAGGGTTTTACCGGCAAGGGCCGATGTCCGGGGTATTTTGATCTGAAACAGCCGTTTCTGAAGTTCGTATTGTTGGCGAAAATCCCTGTTTCCAACGGATTTGATCGTCTTTTCCGGCGTGTTTGAAAAGATACGCGTCCCGATCAAAGTGACAAATGCAATACCGGAAATCATGATAATCAATCCGACAGGGGTAAAATCAAAGAGCTTAAAAGGGGTTAATCCGTTTTCCCGAAGCGCTTCACTGACCAGAATATTCGGCGGCGTACCGATCATGGTGGTGAGCCCCCCGAGCAAAGATCCGTATGCCAGCGGCATCAACAATATGGCCGGAGAGGTGTCGGTTTTCCGGGCAATATCCATGACAACCGGTAACATTAAAGCAGCCACGGCAACATTGTTCATGAATGCAGACAGTACACCGGCAATCACCATGATGGAAACCACAAGAAGTGAGGCGTTGCGCCCTGCGACTTTGAGCAGTTGACGGCCGAGGATATTGGCGATACCGGTGCGGGTCAGTCCGCCGCTGAGTATAAAGACCGCCCAGATGGTGACCACCGCTGGATTGCTGAATCCGTCCAGGGCTTCCTGGGGACTGATGATTCCGCTGATCCCCAGTATGCCTAAAACCAGCAGCGCAACCACTTCCAAAGGCATCCACTCGGTTATCAGTAAAACAATAACACCGGCCAGGATGGCCAAAACAATCATTATTTCAGCTGACATCGGCTTTATCCCTCCGGTTGAATGGCCCCGGCGTTAACAATGCGATTTGTGCTGAATAATCGGGGTGGATTTTTTAATACATCTGACCGTTGCACCATTCGTTTCCCTGATGATTAAGATAATCGGTTGTAATTATTTCAAATTTTTAGGTGTCAAAATGAATTAAGATTGGGTATCCCAAGTATTAAAAAAAAGAGACCGATCTTTCGAAGACCGCCCCCCCTAAGAGTTCCAGTAAAGCACAAATTGTTATTTAATTCCATAAAATTTCCGATATCGATTCCAAAAACCGGCCGTATCATTATTTTTATGTTAAAGATGATTTTTTTTAAATTGCTTATATAGCGTCTCTTTAATCGCTTTTTTGGGTGGGTAATGTCTATTGCACGGAAGAGCTTTTGTTTTTTCTGATTATAGTGGTTGTCAAAATAACGTTCCGATTCAGTTTCTGATGCTAGGGATTGAACAGCAAATCACGCCAGGACTGTCAGCCCTTTCAGAGAGCTTGACATTATTAAGACCTTTTTTTTCGGAACATATTTTTGTCATTTGCTATAGGTGGTTGGCATATGTGAGCCTGGAAATTTCACGATCTGATTTTGTATTCGTCAGTTAGAGGCCCTAACGCTGTAACCGCCACCGACCTTTAACGATACAGATGAAGAAAATATCATCCGGACATGGATGTTTCATGGCCGGATGACAGCATCTGCTTTTATAAATCCACCCAGGTATCCGCTTCATTGCCACACCTGGTGCAGGTGCCCGTTCCCTTGACTTTTCGGGGTAAACGGTCCGGGGCCTCTTTTTTTTCGTCCTCTTTTGCTTCAACCCACTCGCAGGTAATGATCATTTCCGCCTCATTCCCGCAATTTTCACATGTGCAGATCTGCTTGAATTTTTTTTCAGCCATTTACTCACTCCTTTGCTTACGAAAGGTTTATCTTAATTCTGAACAGACAATTCATATTAATAGTAATACTGAAAACAGGTATTGACCAGAGTAAACCTCAACGTTGCATAAAAATTTTATCATAAAAGATGAAATCAGTTGGCGTTACAACAAACGCTTTGAATTTAAAGATGCTTTCAAGACTTCATCATAAGTGGGTTCGGCCATTTCATCTTTTTTCCAAAAATTCT
>JANQML010000145.1 GCA_028280105.1 Desulfobacula sp.
GGCACACCTAATCGTAGCTTTCTGGCTTTAAATGAAATCAAAGATGGGATTATGCGTAAGGATGAAAAAAATGCCAAGCTGACCGATTGGGAAATTGAACGAAATAAAACCATTTCCAAATACCGGTATATAGTTGACCAATACTTCGGTATCAGCCATAAGTGTGATAGTGGAAACAAAGCACGGTTCCCAAGGATCATGAAAAATATTATCGACATCATGTTCAGGCAGTTTGCATTCAATTTAAAAAAGGGGGCTAAAATCCTTGAAGCTATCCTGGTGTAGGTGGAAGCGCCGGGTGTCAAAAGCCGGGCAATACGCTTCGATTTGAGGGTCTTTATGGCAAATATTATGATGAATTTGAGCTGGAAAAGGCTGAAATTTATGTTCAAATAACTTTGTTTGCAATGAAAGTCTGAAAAAAATTTTCAAAATGCTAAAATCCGAAATATATACGCGTTTTGCAAAGCTCTCCATAACAATGGATGATTCCGGCTCCTGTAGTGCTTCTGCAAAGCGATCTATTGCTTTTCCTAAATTTAACAGGCTCCTGTTCAGTTTGTCAGAGTTCACAACTTTATATTCGTGCAAAGGTCTCGGCCCTACCTTAAGGGGGGATTCCGGTTTTTACTCGACCAACAAAAAAAGAGGTACTATTTTTCCACTAGTTGGCCAGTTAAATACTTGTGAATAATGCTGGAAAGGAGAGTTTGGTAGGGAATCCCATCCTGTAATGCTTTGACATGAGCAAGGTCGAAATCTTGTTCAGTCAAACGCAGATTCACTCTTTTATTTTTATTAAATGTGTTCTTTGCTGCTTCTTGAGCAGCTTCTATTTCATTCTCAAGGTTTGAAGTTGACTTCAATTCACCTTTTTCAAATGCCTCAAGAATCTCTTTTTCATAGGAGTCTAATTTATTTTCCATCTTGCTTGCTCCTTAGGTATTGTTTTGTAGCCTTGCGGCTTGGTATGACAGTTTTTAAGAAAATTACATCGTCCTCTTCTTTAACAAACGGAACCAAGTAAACGTAATTATTTATATTTAAAGCGTATATTTTTTGATTTGGGTATTTTTCAGAATTTGGATGATCAAATACATCCAACAAGTCTCCTTTTGTAATGGCATACACAATTGCCTCAAAGGAAATTTTTCTATCAGATTTTAGAGTTCTATTTTTTTCTTTGTTCCATCTATACTGCTTCATGGGTTAATCATGGTACAATGTGTGCGTTTTGTCAACCAGTATCAAGGCCCAACAAAAAACTAGACCTGACGGCTAAGCGCCTTCGGTGGGCTGAAGATTACCGCTTATGGCAAAACTATCGGTAACACAACGTTAAGTATGGTCGCAGCTCAGTTAACCGTTCACTGCGGCTGCACCGCCGTGAATCGCGGTGCTGACTTCATCCAGTCCCTTGCTCAGGCGCCTTGCGCCTGAATCGGGTAGCCGGAGGTTTTAATCCCCCAGCCCCCCATCTTGCAAACGGGTCCGTATAGGGCAGTTCATCAAGCTTACCGGGCCTTAGCCGGGTAGTGAATTTCCACCCACTGATCTTTCTCTTGTGAAATTTTATTACGAAGTTGTTTTTTTAAAATTCGTTTTCAGCCACCAGGTCGTTCAAAAATCAATTCTAAATATCGTTTCAGATCATTTTGAAGGAACAACGAATATGTGCGCTATTGGAAAATTTTTTATTTTCCTGTCTTATTCAAAGGCTGCATTTCTTAATTGTTTAAGATTATAACTTCCAGATAAAACTAGCCAAAGATATTTGAACTTTTAGAACCCTTGCCACTAAGGGTTTTTCTGCAATTATGAGAGATGGACTCTCAGATATGCGGGGTAAGCAGCTAAATAAACCCTTTCTGGCTAATATAGAGCATCACTTCCTGGGCCGCTTCATCCGGGGTCAGGTTTGTGGTGTCGATTTTAAGTTCCGGGCGGAGCGGATCTTCATACGGATCATCCACACCGGTGAAATCTTTTATAAGCCCGGCCCGGGCTTTGGCATACATGCCTTTTCGATCTCTTTTTTCGCATTCAGTGATCGGGGTGGCCACATGGACTTCAAAAAAACCACCGTGGGCTTCAATGGATTCCCTGATCCGTTGCCTTGTTTTTTCATAGGGGGCAATGGGTGCGCAAATGGCAACCCCCCGGTTTTTGGTGATTTCAGAGGCCACAAATCCGATACGCTTAACATTTATATCCCGGTGCTCTTTGGAAAATTTGAGTTCCGAAGAGAGGTTTTGGCGGACAATATCACCGTCCAGAAGGGTCACCGGACGGGTGCCGATTTCCAGGAACTTTGAATAGAGGATCCGGGCGATGGTGGACTTGCCGGCGCCGGAAAGCCCGGTACAGAATATGGTAAACCCCTGTTTGGAGGGGGGCGGGTAGGACTTTTTAAGCTCCCTGGTAACCTCCGGAAATGTGGCCCAGTCCGGTATCTTTTTGCCGGACCGGATTCGTTTCTGGATCTCGGTTCCTGAAAACGATATGGTATCGGTCTTTTGAGGCACCTCCGATGCCAGACGGTATTCGTCTTCAAAGGGCAGATAGACCATCTCTTCAAAGGTAACGGTTTCAACCCCAAGCTCTGTTGAGGCGGTCCGGGCCATTGTGGTTACCTCATCATAGGTGTAAAAAGGGGTGTCGGCTTTACCGTTACCCGGGGATGCATGCTGGTGGCCGATGATAAAGTGGGTGCAGCCGTAATTTTTCCCGATGATTAAATGGAGCAATGCCTCTTTTGGGCCTGCCATCCGCATGGCCAGAGGCAGAAGGTTGAGAACATAGGAGTCTGGTGGATAATGGGCAGCCACTTTCTGGTAACACCGCATGCGTGTATAATGATCAAAATCTCCGGCGCGGGTCACCCCGGTAATGGGCAGGAGGAGCAGGTTCGCCTTTGCCCGGGTCATGGCCTGGATCGTCATCTCAAACTGGGGCCGGTGAATGGGCTGGCGGGTCTGGAACCCCACAATCCGCTTCCATCCCAGTTTCTTAAAGGTATTGCGGACATCGGCCGGTCTGTTCCGAATCTGCCTGAAATCCGGGTGGATGGGCAGGTTCAACGCCTGAATCTCTCCGCCCACATAATATTTGCCCGATTTATTGTAAAGATAGTCAACACCGGGGTGGGACGGGTCAAGGGTTCCAAAGACAGCCTGTGCTTCTTTTTCAATATCCACCGGCCAGATATCCTCAACATTTAAAATACCCAGCAGAAATCCTTCCGGATCCCGCAAAGCCAAAGACTGTCCGATTTCAAATGCATTGGCCTGGGTTTCCGTGATATCAAGGCAGATGGGAATCGGCCAGAGCGCACCGGATTCAAGGCGCATCCTGTCCAGGACCGATTCGTAATCAATCTGTTTCATGAAACCGGATAAAGGGGAGAAGACACCTGTGGTTAAAAGCTCAAAATCACAGATCTGCCGGCTGTTCAGGATGACATCCGGCATTGATGAAGACAATTTTTTTAATAATTGATTTTTTTCCTGGTTAACCAGAAGATTGACCAGTGTGGATGTACTCATTTTACTTTTCGTATTCCTTTTGCCTGGAAGGGCTCCTGCTTAAATTGCTGTTGGGGTCAAGTTGCCGGTTTTTGTCCATAAAGATGACGCAAAATGCCACTTGGACCCTTTAAAATTTCAGTTTTACATAAAAAATGGGTCTGTGGCATCTGTTTGATGTAAACCTCATCGTTTCAGCGTTGAGGTAGAGTCTGCGGGTATAGCTCCGCCCTGTCGGCTACACAGGGCAATGCTCCGGTTGGGTTGATATTACATTATTGTACAGCAAAATATATACCGTTTATAGTTTTAAATGCCGTTGTTGGCTAAATATCGTTTCTGGCGTTAAAAAATTGCAGGGGTATTTGGGAATGATTATTCTTTTGCATTTGTCCAGGCCTGGGAAAGGCGCTGTTTTAAATACTCGACTTCATCTCTGTCATATTCATAGAGATCAAAACAGTATCCGTCTTCCCCCAAAAGACCCTCGGGGATCAGATCGCCGGTTTCATCCGGGTCTGTGATCATTTCTCCGTAAAAACAGACGGACAGCCACCGTTCCTGCGGGTCATCATCAATCACATCCACCATGGCAAAAAGCGATCGGTTTTTCTGGCTGGTGTGTTTGGGACGGAGAGAATAACTGACATTCGGTCTTTCGTTGAATTCAAGAACAACACCGTCAAGACGTTTTAAATGATCGTAAAGTTCAATAAACGCCTGCCTGTTTTTTGAATCGGTTTCCACCCAGTTTTCTATAAAAGTATCGATCTGTTTCATGGCTGTTATTCCTTCATATGTTTGATAAGGTGTCCAAGTTCGGGAAAAATCAGTTCATTACAGGCCAGTTTACAGGCCTTGATGGAACCGGGCATGCAGAAAACCATGCTGTCCTGAATAATGCCGGCTGTAGCCCGGGACAGTATGGCGGCCGAGTCGATCTGGTCAAAGCTGAGCTGGGCAAACAGGGGGCCGAAAGCGGAGAGTTCTTTTTTAAAAAGGGGTTTAACAGCCTCTATGGTTACATCTTTGGGGCTGATACCGGTTCCGCCGGACATGATCACGGCATGCGGGGCAATTTTCCGGGTGATGTGAATCACCAGGTCTCTAATGGCCTCAATATCGTCCGTGACGACTTGATGGACCACCACTTCAAATCCTTCTCTTTTTGACTGTTTTTTTATCCATGCGCCGGATTTGTCATCAGAGAGCTTCCGGGTCGTGGATACGGATACCACGGCTATCTTGATATCGCCGGGTAAATCCCGTTTATGCGGAAGTAAGCTCATGAATGATTCCTATTCAAGAAGAACGGCATCCCGGCCGTCGTGTTCGTTCACCAGCACATTGACCATCTGTTCCGGATCGGTATCAACGGTGATTCCCATGAAATCGGCCTGAATGGGAAGCTCCCTATGACCCCGGTCCGCAAGAATCGCCAGTTCGATCCGGGAGGGGCGGCCAAAATCCATGAGCGCATCCATGGCCGCCCGGATCGTTCGGCCTGTATACAAAACATCATCCACCAGGATGATTTCCATGTCATCCACGGAAAAGGGGATATTGGACGGTCTCACCGTAGGCTGATGGCTGATTTTTGTCCAGTCGTCCCGGTACATGTTGATGTCCATGGAACCCACGGGAAGCGTTACATTTTCGATTTTATGAATCTGTTCGGCCAGCCGTTTGGCTAAAAAATCCCCCCGGGTCTGGATACCTACAAGTGCCAATCTATCCGTGCCCCTGTGTTTTTCCAGAATCTGGTGGGCGATCCGGGTGATGATCCGCTTGAAATCCTGCTCATTCAGAATATTTTTTTTCTTTTTCATGCGACGTTTTCCCCTGATTTATATATCATTTAGACTCTGTATCATCTTTTTCAATGACGGGCAATACTTTGGTGTTCCCCTGATCCACCATACGGTTCCGCCTGCGGTGGTTCCTCCCTGCGGCGTATGGCTGATACGCCCTCGGTCGTTACCCTTTGCCGCCTTGTCTCCGGCACCGTATGGCGGCCAGGGAGGGGGTGCAACCCATGGCCCAGATGCGAAACAAAAATTTGACGAAGGATTGGGGGGTCTGTTTGCGGGGCAATCGTTGACATTCGGCTGTACATACTATAATTGGAAACTAAATTTAACATTTATTTGGATTCAGGACAGGTGCGGATGAAATTTGATTGTACCGGCGTCATTCTGGCGGGCGGGAAAAACAGCCGGTTCCCGGGTAAGAAAAAAGCCTTTCGAAAAGTGGGGGATGAAATGATTCTGACATCCGTTCACAAAGTTTTTTCCCGGCTTTTTAAGGAAGTGATTCTGGTTGTAAATGATCCGGGAGAATTTTGCGGCTGGGACGCAACCCTTGTAACGGATATCTATCCGGACCGGTGTGCACTTGCCGGCCTGCATGCAGGGCTGGTTTACGCCTCATCCC
>JANQML010000150.1 GCA_028280105.1 Desulfobacula sp.
TCAGCTCCGGCAGTGCAAAGGTGAATAAACGTGCCACGGAATTGTCCGGGCTTTCCGAAGAATTAAACGGGATGCTGAGCCAGTTTAAAATCTAAATAAGGATGTTTTTTGCTTCTGCCGGGGCTTCGAATCCCATAACCCGCTTGTGGTGAAGTCCTGAGTTTTGTTCAGGCCCGGTGAGACTGCCACCCCACCTATACGGCCTCACGGGAAGGTGAGCAGATACAGTCTTTGAGATTTCGTTTCACGGGGACAACTTCGAAATCATTCTGCCAGAGGTCAAACCGCACCATACCTGTTAAGCATTTATCAGGCGAACCGGACAGATATTTCAATGCTTCATTAGCGGAAAAAGAAGCGGCAAAGGCGGATACAGGCCCTAAAATGCCTACTGTCTCCGTACCGGGCAAACTGTCGTCCGGGCTGACATCGGGAAAAACACATCTCAGACACGGGGTTTGTCCGGGCCGGATCACCATCACATTACCCCCGCTTCCCAGGACACCCGTGTAGATCCATGGTTTCTGCAATCTGACGGCAGCAGTGTTGATCTGAACACGGGCCGGAAAATTATCCAGCCCGTCAAGAACCAAATCCACATCCGCCATATAATCTAGGATATTATCACCAGACAGCCGGTCAGTAACAGCATCGATTTTCACCAGGCGATTCATGGCTTTGAGACTCCGCCCGCCTGTTTCCGCTTTCAAGGCAGCCTGCTCTGCATCCCCTTCATCGTAAAGAAGCTGGCGGTGAAGATTGTCCAGGGAGACCCGGTCATGGTCCACCACGCGCACCCGGCCCACACCGGACCGGACCATCAGCTGGGCAAGGGTGCCGCCCAGCGCGCCGAGCCCGGCCACCAGAACAGAGGATTCGGCCAGCCGCTGCTGTCCTTCCTCTCCCAGCCCCCAGAAAACAATCTGTCTTGAATACCGGTTGTCGGTTGCTGTCATCTGATGAGAACCTCCGGCAGCGGCTGCTGTCCGTTTAATCGTTTATCGGTTGGTTGACGCAACTATATTGAAGCGGATTATCCGCCGAAAAAAGGATGATGAACCCGAACATCATCCCCTTTTTCCAATTGTGTCCGGCTGATCTGATCGGTTTTGACCACCCGGCCGTTCACGATAAAAATCAAATGGCTTTTTCCGGTCTTTTTTTTGATGGCCTGGATCATGGGATCATCGGAAAGCTTGTCCTCAATCATATCGACAAGCTCGGAGAGCATGCTGCCGGCTTTGACAGCACCTGCTTTGTCACCGACAATAAATCTCATGACAGATCTCCTTTTTACGATTCATTTTTTTCCCGGGAACCAGGCACATCCTTTGGGTCACCTTTAATATATCGTATCAACGCCCGGGTTCGTCAATGTAAATGTTGGGCTGCCACCACGCCGAAGCCGGCTTTGATAAGCGCCTGAGCTGTCAGATTCACCGACCGGTGTTTGTCCAGGTAATTTTTTTCCATGGCCCCCATCAGATTTTGGGCAACAATATCGTCTTTGGCTAAAAAATAATCAAAGATATCGGAGGGGTGTTCGCTTTTGGCCTCATCCTCCGGCTCCCCGCCTTCGTGTTTGGCAGCGATATTGGGAACGGTCTTGGCCAGTTCCACCAGTTCATCCCGGCGGCAATAAGGCTGGAGCACAATGGATTTATAGGTTTCCGTAATATGATGCTCAAACCGGACCGCCTTTTCAAGACCCAGCTGTTTTCTGATCTCATTGGCCTGGATGATGGTATCGTTGTTCACGGAGTTGGACAGGTTGAATCCCACCAATGGGGTGCTGCCGTCTTCCCGGGAGAACATTTTAGCGGTCATCAGCGTCCAGAGAATATAGTAAGGATTATCCGTGCCCACAAAGACAGAGATCTTAAATTCAATATCAATCCCCATCCGGTGCAGCATGTACCCCATCAAAATGGTACCGGAGTTCACATTCAGCACCTGTTTGATACCGTACTCGGTATAATAGTGCAGATACTCCTCCGCCCATTTAAGCGGATAGTCGTTGGGCTGCCCGATGCCGCCGAAAAACCCGGTGATGGTTTCAGGCCCGCCGCCCAGGTGGACATTGCCGCCGTCAGTACCCCGGGTGTCCAGGGACTCCACCCAGGTGGCACCGATAATCTGCATGGCGCACACCACCGCCAGAAGGTCGCCCTGGTCTGCTGCCTGCTCTTTCATATTCCGCACCCGAATGATCCGGCCCGGCATCAATTCCCTGTTGGCAATGCATTGTCTGGCCTGTGTGATCAGCCAGGGGAAAAACTGCAAAGCGCTGATCTCAAGGGTGACGGCATTGGAAAAGTCAACCGCAGCCCCGCCCGCATGTGTTTGGCAATACTCATCCATGGAGACAAAGGCCTTGCTGTCCCGCTGTTCAATCAGCCATTCAATATCCGCCAGATAGGGAGAATTCATCTCCTTGAGCCGTTTCATCAGGGCATCGGGCTGCCTTGCTGCTTCAGCTTTCCGGTTAATGGCCTCTACCCCGCCGAATTTCTCCACCAGGTCACACAGCTCTTTGACCAGCCGGTTGTCCATGTTTGTTACGAGACGGTTCACCATATCGAGATCTGCCGTTCTTATTTTCAGCATATCATTCATATCGTTCATGTTATTTCCTTGTTTGGTTAAAAAGTTACTATTTTTTCATCTCCGACAGGAACTTTTCCTTTTCGCCTTCAATCATATGGTAGCAGTGCTGATCTTCAGGGAAACTGCCGCCGCGGACATCCTTACAATAGGCCTTCATGGCGTCGGTCACGATACCGGCGACATCGCAGTACTTTTTAACGAATTTGGGGGTAAAGGCCTGGAACTGGCCGATCAGATCGCTGACGATCAGCAGTTGCCCGTCACACTCTTTTCCAGCGCCAATAGAGAAAACCGGGATGGTAAGTGTCTCGGTGATGTATTGGGCCACTTCCGGCGGCACCGCTTCTACCAGAAGCATCTGGGCGCCTGCTTCCTGGACCGCCAGGGCATCTTCCACCACCATGGCCGCATCCTTGGCAGTTCTGCCCTGTGCCTTGTGTCCGCCAAGGGCACCGGAACTCTGCGGTGTCAGGCCGATATGGCCGATCACCACGATCCCCGCCTCCACGATGGCTTTGATCCGTGATGCCACGCGGACACCGCCTTCGAGCTTAATGGCATCCACATCCGCCTCTTTCAGGAACCGGCCGGCATTTTCCACAGCCGCTTCATCTGAAGTCTGGTAGCTCATGAAGGGCATATCCCCCACGATAAAGGTGTTGGGCGCCCCCCGGCGGACCGCTTCGCAGTGGACAATGCACTGGTCCATGGTTACGGGCACAGTACCCTTATACCCGTATACGCACATGCCTAAAGAATCACCCACCAGAATCATGTCCAGTCCGGCAGCCTCGGCAAACTGGGCGGTTGGAAAGTCATAGGATGTCAGCCAGCAGACTTTGTCGCCGGATGCTTTCATATTGTAAAAATCTATAATGCTCTTCTTTTTTGCCACCAGGTCCTCCTCATATTGATAGTCTGTTGGTTAATTTACTTTCTCTATTCTGTATACGCTTCCATTCCCAGCCGGCGGATCAGTTCCGCTGTGGGCCGGCCTTCACTGTCCCATTCCCGATAGGCATAATAATCCAGAATCGCCTGGTCCAGGCCCTCGGGAATCTTGCCGGCGGCAGGGCCGGTATCCACCGGCTCCATGAACCGCTTGGGATAGGCAAAATCATCCGCCTTTTTCCAGCCGTACCGCATATTGAGAATCTTCTGCAGGGTGGTAATCCGCTCACCGCATTTGCGCAGTTCTTGCTGGTTCCACTCAAATCCGGTCACCGCATTGATGGTATCCAGCAGATCGGAAAGGGTGTAGGCTGCAAACTCCTGGAACTTGCAATGAACCGCCGAGTTGATGACATTACAGAAATCATGGAACAACCCGTTCCGCTCTGCTGCTTTTTCCCAGGACCAGCGCTCTTCGTTTTCCACATGATCAATGCCCCATTCCGGCAGCAGGATGTGACCCACCCAGATATGCTGGCTGTTACCGCGCTCATGGTTGGGCCCGGCAGCCACACCGGTGCAGTAGTTCAAGGCACTGATGTACTGGGCCCGCCAGTTGTGGGCAGCGATCTCCTGCCCTTTCATGGCCACGGCCCAGTCTTCGGAACCTTTCCGGTAGTGGGCGGCTGCGGCCTGGCTCCCCTCTCCCAGCCACCATCCGAGCCCGTCGGCCCGTTCGCCGATTTTTTTAACCATCTCCACCATGGCACTGGCATTGCCCCAGGTCAGGTCGATACCGTAGGTGTCTTCTTGGGTCAGCACCCCTTTTTCATAGGATTCCATGGCCCAGGCCAGAACCGACCCCAGGCTGATGGTATCCATGGAGTAAATATTGGCCAGTTCTCCGGCATAGGCCACCGCCTCTTGGTCGGAAATCATCAGGTTGAAGCCCATCATGGCAAAGGATTCATATTCCGGCCCTTTTCCGGTATAGGCGAATTCACCCTCCTCCACCTCGCACCGGTTGTGGCATTTGATGACACAGTACCGGCAGGGCCAGGGTTTGGCATTCAGCTTCTCCACATAGGGTCGTCCCCCCAGGCTTGCCACACCCTCGGGAAAGTCTCCAAGGCTGTAATTTTTAACCGGCAGGTTGCCCTGGGGTGCAAACAGATCGGTTGCCATGGCCGTACCCAGCCAGGAGATCTGGAACTCCTTGGGTTTCATGGACTGCTGTTCCAGCATCCGCTCGTGAATGGCCCGGGTAAGATCTTTGAGTCTTTCCGGATGGGCAGGTTCACAGGACTGGCTGCCACGGACTGCCACCGCCTTTAAATTTTTAGATCCCATGACCGCCCCCAGCCCGCAACGGCCCAGGAAAGATTTTTTGGCGGTCTGCACATTGGCAAACCGCAGCAGCCGTTCCCCGGATATCCCGATACTGGCCACCTGGTATTTTTTTCCCTCTGCCGCCTTAATGATATCTTCGGCCGCATAGGCGTCTTTACCCCATGCGTTGGCCGCATCTTTAATCTCAACGTCTTCATCGTTGATTTTGAGATAGACCGGGCGGTCTGCCTTGCCGGTAATGACCAGGAA
>JANQML010000159.1 GCA_028280105.1 Desulfobacula sp.
GGGCGTATCAGTCATACTCCGCAGGGAGGAACGACCGCAGGCAACGCAGCAGGCGGTGCTTTGATGGTGGATCAGGGATCATGCCGCGTGTTGTCACCTGTTTTACAGATATGCTATATGAAACAGATTGAAAAAGATTCTAAAGATGGCAACCCGACGATTCGCTGCAAGAGAGTCTTTACCAAAAAAGGGTTTGTTCAATGTAACTGGAGGTAACGATGATGGATAGGAACGGTTGGCAATTAAGTGAAGACGGACCGGATGCATACGAAACATATATCGTGCCCGCTTTTACCGGCACCTGGGCACAGGAAATGGTTAACCGGGCTTTTTTACGAGACGGGGAATCTTTACTGGATGTTGCCTGCGGCACCGGCATTGTTGCCCGTACAGCTGCCGACGAAGTGGATGATATCCATTTGATCCACGGTATCGATATCAATGAGGAAGTGATTAAAAAAGCCCGGAAAATTGGGAAAAACATGAATTGGCATCAGGGTGACGTCGCAGAGATGCCGTTTGAACAGGAGAGCTTTGATGTGATTCTCTGTCAACAGGGATTGCAGTATTTTCCTGATCCGTTCCGGGCATTAAAAGAGATGCACCGGGTTCTGGCGGAAAACGGGCGCATGTTGCTAAGTGTGTGGCGGCCCATCCGGTATTCTCCTTTTTATGAATCATTATGTACGGTATTAAGAGAATTTGTCAGCATTGAATCCGCATCTTTGCTTTCTGCGGCATATACAAAAGGTGATTATGGGAAACTGAAAAAACTGGTTGAAGATGCCGGGTTTAATTCCATCCATATCAGTATTGTCATCAAGCAGATGAGCTACTCACCCTTTGAAACCTTTGTTATGGAAGGCATGATGGCAAGCCCGTTTTCTGAAGAGATTAAAAAAATGGAGGATTCAAAACGGGAAGAGATGCTTTCGGCAATGTTTGAATTGAACCGGAACTACATTGATGACAGCGGTCTGTCAGCACCGACGGAAAGTTATATTGTGAGTGCAAAAAAATAAGGATATTACAAGTTGAACTCGGTTTTTTTGGTCTGAAATCGCAATACGAATGTGCGATTTCAGACCAGTTCGTTTTTTAATTTATTTGTATTGCTCCTTATATTCCCCCTCCGGCTGAATATTCTGAATGACGTCGATAAGTATTCCATTGGGATCCTGAACGATAAAATGACGCTGCCCCCATTCTTCTGATCGAATATCAAGAACCATTTCAATCCCCAGCGAAACGAATCTGTCATGGACGGCATCCACATCCTCAACTTCTATATTGATTAATACGCCGCTTGTCGGTTTCTGAAAGGCTTCAGGCAGGCTCGGATGCTTATAGTCAAGCAAGGCCAGTTCAAAAAAAGGTTCACTGGCGGTTCTCATGCTGATATACCAATCGGAATCGTATGTGACCCCAAGATCAAGACAGGTTTTATAAAAGTCTTTTATTATTTCTAATTTATCTGTTGCAATGACCGGGTAAAGGCTATTGATTTTCATTTTTATATCCTTTTTTGTTGTATCATTTTTTATTTCGCATTATACATACAGAATGTATGTTAAAATATAAATTAATACATACAGCATGTATGTCAATGGAGTTTTTATGCCCGAGCAAAAAAAAAAAACAAAATCAGAACAGCGGAAAATGACCGTTAAAAAATTGATTCATATTGCAACTGAAGAATTTGCATCAAAAGGATACGCCGGTGCCTCAACGGAAACTATTGTACAAAAGGCCGGTCTGACAAGGGGGGCGCTGTATCACCATTTTAAGAACAAAGCCGGTTTGTTTTCTGCCGTATTTGAGGCCGCCCAGGAAGAAATCGGGCGGCGTGTGGAAAAAAGTACGGAAAAAGCAGAGGACCCATGGGAGCGGCTCATATTTGGGTGCCGGGCATTTCTAAAGGCCAGCAGCGATCCAACCCTGCAGCAAATCGTGGTTATTGACGGTCCTGCGGTTTTGAAATGGGAAACAGTTCGACAGATTGACCTTACCCTTGAACAAGGCAGCCTGTCCTCTCTAAAAGAGTGTATTAAAGAACTAAGAGAGCAAAAGATTATTCAGGCATTGCCTGTTGAAGCCCTGGCACACCTGCTGTCTGGTGCAATGGATGAGGCGGCTGTCTGGATCGCACAATCAGATGACTCTCAACTCTCTCTGGCACAGGCCCAGAAAACCCTGGAAGTATTGTTATCTTCTTTAAAAATTAAAGGGAAATAGATTAATAAACCGGAAAAAATACGGTTTGAATTCCGGAAATATGGCACCTAATTTCAACAATCAAAATGCACACGGGCAAGCCGGTGATTTTGAATTGAGTATAAATCGACACCATCCTCAAGGAGATGAGTTGCAAAGGAATGTCTTAAAGAATGAATGCCCCGGCCACGATTAAGGCCGGCTTTTTTCTTGGCGGCATTAAATATTTTCCATACTCTGTTTGCGCACAAAGGCTTGTATGGCTTGCCTTGTGGATAAAATAAATATTCTTTAGGATGATACCGCTTCCAATATACCCTTAGATCTTTTATCAGTTTTTCTGACAGGAGCGTATACCGGTCTTTATTACCTTTTCCCTGTTCAACTCTGATCAACTTGCGGTCGGACTCAATATGTTCCGGCTTTAATGTGACCAATTCACTTACTCGCAGACCTGCAGAATAGGCTGTTATAAGCATTACACGATCCCGAAGGTTATTTGTTGCATCAAATAATTTCAATAACTCAGATCTGCTGAATATTGTAGGCAAAGACCTTGTGTGTCTTCTTCTGGGGATTTTGAACCGGGTGTTTTCATAGTAAAGAGTGACTTTATAAAAGAAGGTCAATCCTGCAGCTATCCCGTTACAACTGCCCCATTTAAGCTTTCTTACTTCTTGAAGATAAAGCAGGTATTCATAGACCTGTTTTTCGCTGATACGATCCGGAGACCTACGGTAATATTTTGCAAGATCTTCAACTGCGTAGACATAAAGTTTTTGGGTGGCACTGGAAAATCTTCGCAACTTCATGTCGTTAATCATTTTTTGTCTTAATGGTGTCATTGGGCACTCCTTTGCTGTGGGTTAAAAAAGTACAACAAAGGAAGAATAGACTTATTTGAAAGAATTCTTCGAGGGTAATAGCCAGGGGAAATTGAAAAATGCTGATACTAACGAGTTGTGGGTAAAAAGCCACCGCGTAGCGGTTTAGTTCAATTGAACATAAACATGATTTTGGAGAAAGTGCAAGAATCTAGATTATATATCCTTACCATCGAGGATTTTTCAGATTAACGATTAATATATATTTTTTTGATTTGAAAAAATTTAATTTTGCGAGTTTGTGTGTCCCGTTACATAAATGAAAAGGCAGGGTTTCATAATGGCGATCCTGACCAATTTTTTTCAGACCCATAAATCAGTTTAAAGCCTTGATTGTGGGTGGATGAGCAACACCTACCCATTGAAAAATCTTACCGCAGACACCTTTACATTCGCTTCTGATGGCAAAGCGTTGGCCATCTTCTTCAACTTCAACCCGTTTCAAGGCCTTCAGGTCTTGTTTAATCTCATTCCATCCAAATTGATGTTTACTTTCAGCATGACACCGGTCAAGCTCTTTGCGCAACACAAGAGCAAGAAAACTACAAAATACATGACCGGCAATGTTTTCATCTTTC
>JANQML010000162.1 GCA_028280105.1 Desulfobacula sp.
AGGCGTATCAATTGGAGTGAAATATGTGCCGATTGATGCAACGAAGAAAGCGGGCAAAAAGACAAGTCCTGTGGTGGATTTTATTGTTTCCATGGCCCTTATATGGCAGCAGTTACCCTGAAAAGGATCTGCTGCGCTTCATAATCAAAGGTTACGTTGTCTGAATTATTTCTAAAGTAATAATACCCCAGATCAAAGAAGAGCCATCTTTTGGGTTTGAACCGAATCGCCGGGCTGATCCCGTAAAAATCGTCATCGCGGGTAACTCCGGAGTATTCATTTCTTTCATAAAAGAGATTAAATGTGCCCGACCATTTTTCCGTAAATCGCTGGAGAAAGCTGATATCAATACCGGTCGACAGAAAGGATGATGCACCGACCAGGTCGGATTCGTGAAATCTCCTGTATCCATTGGCCTGGATGGCCTGCTTGGCAGTAATATTATGCTGAGTCTGTAATTCTAATGAGAAACCGTCTTGATCAGCCACTGCAGGTGAGTCAAAATCTTTTTCTATGAACCCCAGCTTTAATGTTCCTTTCGACTTTGCAGTCATCTCCCAGGTCACACCTCCGAAATATCTGTTTTCAGAGTTGTCGTTAATGGTTCCTGAATCAAATTTAATATCAGCGTGATCATATTCCAGAAACAGGGAGGTTTTGGGCCAGAACTGATAGAAAACAGAGGCACCGAATGAGTTGTCGTTCCTGTCCCTGTATTGAACCGGTTCATCATCATAAGAGAGATCATAGTTGGAGTAATCCAATTGCAGTCTGAGTTTGCCGGATGGTGTCAGGTAGGATACGATGACATCAAATAGATTGTCCTGATAGCGGTATAATGTATCTGTTAAGCCGTTGCCTGCAATCGCTTCTCTGTCCCGGTAAATATCGATGAGATCCAATGAGATGCCTGCGTTGAAATTGTATTGAAACAGAGCTTCCGCCCGGTGATTGGTGTGATCATGTTGGGAATGATCAGCATAAAATACAAATTCAGGTGAGTATAAAAAATAGGTCTGGTAGCGCCGGTTGGTTTCAGGCTTGATCCGGCTGAGCTTTAACCCTCCGGAAGCCGTTGTCGTTGTGTCAATATCTAAAAGACGCTCCCGGTTGGCAGGAAATGCCAGCCAAATGCCGGGGGATACGGTTGTAATGAATTCGTCTCTTGTGTCGGTGTTTGTGGCAAAAAAGTTATCCGTGTAAACTTGCTGTAAAACAATAAACGGATGATACCGCCCTCCCCGCGTTCCGAAAATGTCTGCATCGATGCCATCCTCTTGCGATACGGTGTCATCCCTTGTCTGTCCGCCGGGAATCTGTCTGTTTTCGTTAACCGGCGGGTCAACGGTTTGGGTTTGCCCCATAGGAGGGGAAGGGGTCGCTGCATAAAGGGGCAGCATGGAAAAAGAAAGAATAACTGCAGGAACAGACAGGATCATGAACAATTTAATAACTTTCATCTTTTATCCCCTTGGAAGAATATCTAAAAGTATAAAATTTAGTATTAAAACCCGCGATATATTAAAGAAAAGCTGCATTTTAGCTACTATTAGAGCAATTTAATATTTCCACATACTCCCTGTCAATAGAAAAAGCCCTGCCAAACCTTGTGACCGGGCTTTTTGGTTACCCTCAACGAATGTGTCAGATCAATGTTGAATTTCTCAACCGGTTTTTATGCAACGTCGGGGTTATATTATAGTCATGGCCCTTAAGCACCTATGCCTGGGGATGACGGCGATATCGGATTGGGTCGCTCTACAGCCGGAATGGATTCAAGTTCAACCGGTGCCTCTGTAAAACCCAGCCCAATATCCTGGAAGCACTGTGCCTGGCTGATTTCATCCGGTTGAAAGACGGGTTGACCATCAGCCGTTGTTGCCTCACTTGCTGCACGGGCGACCACATCCCCGGTAAGATTTGCTTTGCCGATACCTTTTTCCGTGGCACACATGCATAATTGGTTCAGATCGACATCTCCACCGCTGCTGTATATATATTTAAGAACAGAGTAGGGCTGGTAACCCAGATCTTCTAAATCTACGATGGCTGTTTTCATAACATCACAAGGCGGTGCTTTCATGTCAATGGCTTTTTGGATGGCCTGTTTCAACACTTCTTCTTCGGCCTTTATCCGGTCTTCCAGGGATAGCGTGTAACCAAGGGCTTCGGTCTGCTGTTCGGTCACCTCTATTTTTCCGGCTTGCAGCGCCTGAATAAAGTCTTTTTCCCATAGATTCCGTTCCTGGGTAAAACCGACAGATGCCGTCAATATTATTCCAACGACGATTAAGGCTGTCTTTTTGATCTGTTTCATTTTGAAATCTCCTGTTTTATGATCTTAAAATATGGGTATTGTTTTTAATATACTGGATAATTTAGCAATATTCGTGCCATTCTAAAATTGTCTGATTTGACAACAAAGATCGAGATTTGTATTGAAAAATATGAAATAAAACACCATTTATTATGTATTTTATTTCATATTTTTAGGAAAATTAATCCTTTTTCGATTCAGCCTGCTGTTCCAGTGATTTCAGAACGGAAAGCGCTTCCAAGGAATTTTCAGCCCTGTTGGTTCCGTATTGGTTAAATGCAATGCCGGTCTGATATGGATAGCTTGGTTCCTTGTTTCTGGATATCCATCTCACACTGGAGAGAAGTTCCGGGGATTCATCAAATTCGGGGATAACCAGTTTCACAATGATGGATGTGCCGGCTTTCAACCGGTCATTGCACAGGAATCTGGCACCGCCGCAGCTTAAGTCTGAAACCGGGTAATAGATATCCGGATAGCTCTGCTTCATAAAAAGACCGGGCTTCTTTTTATAATAGAGGGTTGTTCCCGGGATGGAAAACCTGTTGCAGCTCCTTTTTTTCACTGTCCAACCCCTGATTTGAAAATGTGATTTGAAAATGCTTTTCCTGAACTGCCGATACCATTTATCAAACAGCTATTAATATTATATTATACAAGGCATTTCAATAAAAATTTGAAATCCGGTTTTCTTGAACAGGAGATTGAGTATGAACGTGAAGGTCTTGCCAATCCTTATTTGGTTACGACTTAATTTCGTCGGTTGGCAGAATCTGTTTGCCGTGGCGTATGGTTAAAATAGAAATAGTTGTTGATTCGAGGCGGTAGATAACTCTGTAATTTCCATATATGATCTCACGAAAATTTCTGTCTGAAATTTCAGGCACCATACGGCCAAGCTCAGGGGCAGATATTAGCTGTTCGACCTTTTTGAAAATTGCGTTGACCCACCTTTTTGCCGCAAAAGGGTTATCTAATGATATGTAATCAGCAATTTCGGACGCTTTATCAAGAGCAAGGGGTGACCAGATTAATTTCATGGTCTGATACGTTCAAGGAGTCTTTTGCGTGCGGTTTCATGACTTACACCTTTCCCCTTGTTCAACTGATTAAGGGACGTGCGTATATCCGTCAGCAGTTCAAGTTTTTCCTGCATAATCTCATATTCATGTACATCCAGTAAAACCGCTGCACTTTTACCCCTTTGGGTAATGATTAGCGGCCTCTTAGTCTCGTGAACCTGCTTGATAAACGCAGCCATACCATTTCGTACTTCCGACAGCGGCTTTATATCCTGATCGAATTTTAATTTTTGCATATCATCATCCCCTCTAAGCCGTTTTTTTGTTCAGTATATCGTACGATTAATAGTACATGCAAGTATTAATAGCGTCCGAGCCAACACGCGTATTTAATCGCAAAACGGTGTTGTGCGCCTGCGGAAGGTTTGTCGCCGGGTAGCCGGGGGCTGTTTGTTACCAGCCCCAAGCCCCCTAAGAACCGGACATGAGACTTTCACCTCATCCGGCTCAAGCATTGATAAGGCGTGTTGCCAGACCCGGCAATTGTCTTCGTTTCCAACGGGCTTTGAGATAGTCTCCCCATGCAGGATCGTATGGTTGCCGTGGCCGACCCCACCCCACCAAATTTGTATAGAGTTATGGTCTGAATTTTTTTATTTGAAGGTCTTTTAAAACCTTGTAGTGTTTATCATTAGCGGTGAGTATGGGTTCCCCACAAAAGATGGCCGTTGCACCGATAAGGGCATCGGCCAATTGCATTGAATGGCTGAGAAAATGTTGTTCTACAAAGAACATTGCTTTGGCGGAAATATCCTCTGATATATAGATAATTTTGGTATTCCAGATTTTAAGGGCCTGCCGCAAACTATTTAATTCTTTTTTGTTTCTCATCCCTTGAACGAGTTCCATATAGGTTACGACTGAAATAGAAAATTTATTTAACTCTTCAATGGCCTCAAATGCATTTTCATTCCCTTTTAGATACCAAATCAAGATATCAGTATCGATTACCATTTAGAATCTTCTTTTTCTTAAATTCCGTACATGATTATCAACATTTTCAATACCATCGTTGTCTTTCCACATACCAAACAAATTAGTTTTGGGTTTTTTATCCTTCTTTTCAAACTCATCATAGGGAACTAATTTAGCACAGGGTTTGCCCCGATAAGTAATTATGACTTCTTCCCCTCGATTTACAGTGCTCAAAAGTTCTTTTGAATGAAACCGAAGATCTTTTGCTGTGGCTTTCATAAAAAACTCCAATTTTTAAAGTTTATATTTTTAAGTATAAACTTCGTAATGCGATCAGTCAAGAAAATGTCCAATAAAACTTACCAAAGTTGACCCCGGCCTTTCTAAATTTAGTCGGATATCATTCAAATAATCAGGATATGCGGTTAGCTGTTGGATACCCAAATCCACCATCAAATTTTCATATGGTTTGAGTCATGGGTTTCGTACCATCCCTGGCCATCAGCAAGGTGCCGGATGCAAGGCGGCAAGGAGTGACGAGTGAGGCGTATAAATCATACTCCGCAGGGAGGAACGACCGCAGGCAACGCAGCAGGCGGTGCCGTATGGTGGATCAGGG
>JANQML010000211.1 GCA_028280105.1 Desulfobacula sp.
TGCGCGCCTTTTCCCGCCTTGAATACGAATAAAAATTCGGCGCAATATGTAAAGGTTATTTCCACTCGCTGCCTAACGGGGTGAATGGCCGGCAGGAGAACCGGATGTCACGGAATCGGATTCTGTTCCGGGTGATCGAGTCGACCGGGAGGGATGGGTATGTTTTTGAATGAAACGGCCGGCATCTTTAATTGCATCCCTGGCTTCGGAAAGATACTTGGCAAAATAATGCCAGACATGGAACATGCCGTTCCAGACTTCCAACTGGACGATCCCGCCCTCCTGTTTGATTTTATCTGCCAAACGGACCGAATCATCGAGTAACACCTCGTTTTCCCCCACCTGGATCAGCAGGGGAGGCAAGCCTTCAAATCGATGATGGATCGGTGAGATCAGCGGGTTGGAAAGATCCTGATCCGTATAGAACCGGGCCGTGGCTTCAAGGGTTTTTTTGTTGAGCATGAAGTCTTTTTTCCGGTTTGACTCATGGGAACCACTACTGCACGACAGGTCGGCCCATGGAGAAAAAAGAACCGTGCAGACCGGCAGAGATCGGGTGTCTTTTGACTGCTCCGCGAGCAGGGACAATGCCAGGTTTCCCCCTGCGGAATCACCGGCAATGGAGATCCGGTAATCTGTATCACAGGTACAAAGCAGCCAGGAATAGACCTGCCTGACATCGTCAAGCCCGGCAGGAAACGGGTGCTCCGGTGCCAGCCGGTAGTCGAAGATCAACACCTTTGCACGGGCTGCCGTTGCCAGCCGGGAGGCAAGGTCCCGGTGGGAACGTATCGACCCTGCGATAAATCCGCCGCCGTGAATATAAAAAATAACGGATTGAGGGTCATGGGTTTGGGGTATAAGCCATTCGGCCGGTATGCCGTCAATGTCGAAACGGTCGGTTCGGATGCCGGGATCCGGTTTGAAAACCCGGGCGCTTTTTTCCAGTAGCTGCCGGTAACGGGCGGCACCAATGATATCAACAGAGGGGCGGCGGTTGATCTGGAACATGATCGAGGAGAGTATGCGGGATGTCTGTTTACTCATAAAAAATCATATTGTCTCTTGGTTTGAAAAAAGGTATCACAGTTTGAGTGAAAACCAAATCTGTTTTTAGGAAAATAAAGACCATGGCACCCCGATTATTTATCACTGATTTTGACGGCACCCTTCTGACAGGCGAACGGACGGTCCGTTCCGAGGACATCGATACGTTAAAGCGGCTGAGAAGAAGAGGAATCAAGACGGTTGTCGCCACGGGCCGGTCCCTTTATTCTTTTCAAAACGCCTTGAATTTAATGGGACGGACAATCGGTTCGGACGGGTTTCCGGTTGACTATGTGATCTTTTCAACCGGGGCCGGAATTTTGAACGCGGAAACCGGAACCGTATTCTTTCAAAAGGATATCCCGGCGGTGGAAATAAAAACAATTACAGATTACCTGGACCGGGAACGATTGGATTATATGGTTCATAAGGCGATCCCGGATACCCGCTGTTTCATGTACCGGTCCTTTGGCAATGATAATCCGGATTTTAACCGTAGAATAGAGATGTACAATTCATGGGCTCGTCCCATGGATGAAGACTTTTTGCATCAAAAAGCCGCCACAGAAGTTCTGGCGATCATTCCACCGCTGCCTGAGAATATGAGATCCGACCTCATCGCCCGGTCACAGCAATGCCTGTCTCAATTCAGCATTATCCATGCGACATCTCCTTTGGATCACGAATCGATCTGGATGGAAATTTTTCACAAAGATGTCAGCAAAAGCCGGACAACCGCTTTTCTTGTCCGGAAACTGGGCATTGAAAGAAAAGAGGTGGTCAGCATCGGCAATGATTACAACGATCAGGATCTTCTTGAATGGTCGGGCCGGGGATTTGTGGTGGATAACGCCCCGGATGCCTTAAAAAAAAAGTTTGAAACCGTACCGTCGAATAATCATAACGGCGTCACCCGGGCAGCGGTTCTGTCCGGATGTCTGTAACCAAAAATCGGTTATGGGTCCGCGGGGTCCAGCTGGGAGAAATCGAATTGAGGGTAGAGCTTTTTACAGCAGTCCGGGCAGATCCCGTGGGAAAATACAATATCGATGAAATGATCTTCAATGGGAATCCAATCGGTTTCGGTTATCTTTATATTTTTACAGCTGGCGCAGATCGGGACCACGTCCTGATCTGATTTTTTTGACCGGAGTAAAAATTTTTTAAATCGATCTCTCAATTTTGTCAGTTCCGTAATATCCCGGACCAGGGCAATCAAACCGCGGTATCTGTTATTGTGGGAAAAGACCGGGCTGCAGGCCAGTTCAATGTTTACACGGTTTGAAGATTGATGGACCAGTTCAATCTCAAACCGTTTGACATTTCCTTTGCCGGGGGAGAATGACTGGGATCGGATGGTTTGAAAGCTGTCCGGTGTTGAGATCTGGTCCAGAGTTTTTAATAACAGATCCTGTTTGGCATAACCGATAATAGAACAAAACGCCTGATTCACATAGGTGATATTTTGGTTTTCATCTACGGTAAATACCCCTTCCGCAATGTTTTCCGTAATGGTCCGGTAATGGTATTCGCTTTTTTCCAATGCCTTCCGGTACCGGATATTCTCCTGATTCAGGGCATGGCTTTCAAAGGCACGCCTGACCGAGTGGGAGATGATTTCAAGATCGGTCACCGGTTTGGTAATATAATCTTTGGCTCCCATTTGAAGGGCCCGGATAATATCCTGTTTTTCACCAATGCCGGATATGACAATGATCTGGATATCCGGGTTAACGGAATGGATGGCTTCCATGACGTCAAAGCCGTCCTTTACCGGCATCCTCAGGTCGGTGATCACGACATCTATGGCCGTGTTAAAAAAAATTTCAAGACCTTTTTCGCCGTTTTCCGCCAGATAGACTCTATATCCCTCATCTTCGAAAAAGACACCTAAGCTTTCACGGATTGAGGACTCATCATCCAGGATGAGCAGGTTTTTTGAATCAGTCATGGGTGGTATTCGTTATTTAGAGATTATGAATGATTCCAGCATACACTGTTTTCCGGATGAATCATAGCCCTGAAATTAATTCTTTCATATCGCGAACCGCCTGCTCCATTCCCGTAAGGACGGCCCGGGATACGATGCTGTGGCCGATACTGAACTCCGTAATTTCGTTAAGCCCCTTAAATGACTTGATCGTATTGTAGCAGATGCCGTGTCCGGCATTGACTTCAAGCTTTAGTTTATGCCCGATTTTGGCTGCATCCACAATCCTTGCAAACTCCCGCTTTCTCTGATTCCCGGTTGCGGCATCGCAAAAGGCACCGGTGTGAATTTCTATCATGTCGGCATCAATCTTGTGTGCTGTTTTTATCTGATCCAGGTCCGGATCTATAAATATACAAACCGCAATACCGGCGTTTTTCAGCGTGGAAACCGTTTCTCTGACATGGTTTTGATGGGTGATCAGATCCAATCCGCCCTCGGTGGTCAACTCCTCTCTCTTCTCAGGGACCAGGGTGACGGTATCGGGTTTCACATCCAATGCGATACCGAGCATTTCGCTGGTGGCGGCCATTTCAAGGATCAGTTTGGATTGAACGATTTGTCTGATCAACCTGACGTCCCGTTCATTGATATGCCGGCGGTCCTCTCTCAGGTGGACGACAATTCCGTCGGCACCGGCTGTTTCGGCTGCAATGGCCGCGGCCACGGGTTCCGGATAATTAATTCCCCTTGCCTCCCGAAGGGTCGCCACATGGTCTACGTTTACGGCAAGCTGTGCCATTTTCTTCCTCCTTATTTAAGTAACAAATTGTTACTTTATTGGTTGAGCCCAACCATGGTTATGTCGTGTGCTAAAAATTAAAACGCTGAAAGCGCCGGGTTTTTTTCAATCACCCGGAGCAGCTCCAGGCTCTTGTCCTCCATTGCCCGTGCATCTGTTTCCCCGGTTTCGTGATCATATCCGACCAGGTGAAGGGTGCCGTGGATCAGGAGCTGGGACATTCTTTCCTCCAGGGTGATGCCGGCGGTATCTGCCTCTTTTCCGGCGGTTTCGCATGAGATGACAATAT
This sequence comes from Desulfobacula sp., assembly GCA_028280105.1. GTDB lineage: Bacteria > Desulfobacterota > Desulfobacteria > Desulfobacterales > Desulfobacteraceae > Desulfobacula. The sequence goes on from JANQML010000211.1 coordinate 4,069, forward strand.
CCCCCAGAAGGCCCGGCGAAATATCCCCGAATTCTCCCTCCTGCATGGGAAACGCCAATACATTGGTGGGGGCGTCGATCTGCCTGAAACGGTTGTTCAATTCCCGGATATGGTCATCATCGGTCAGAACAATGGATATCTCATGGGTGTTACAATCCAAGGCGTTTAAGATCTGTCTTGTCTTTTGCCGGATGATGTCCGCCGGTATTCTCTTTTCTTGCTGATTGTCGATCAGTATCTTTGGCTGTGCCATTTTTTTCTTTTTTCTTTTCCTGTGACTTGTCCGTATATTCAATACGGCTATGATAGATGCTGGTCAGAATTTTATTAAAGCTTTTTGCGATCCGGTGAAGATCTTTTAATGTCAGATCACACTCTTCCAGTTGACCATCCGCGAAAATATCATTGATCAGCTCTTTAACCCGGCCCTGGATTCTGGCGGGTGTCGGCCGTTCAAGCGCCCGGACGGCCGCTTCCACCACATCGGCAAGCATGACGATGGCCGCCTCTCTGGATTGGGGTTTGGGACCGGGATACCGGAAGTCCTCTTCTTTTACCGTATCATTGCCGCTTTTAAGGCTTTTCTGGTAAAAATATTTAATCAGGGAGGTTCCGTGGTGCTGGATGATCCCTTCGATAATCTCATTGCCCAGTTTAAATTTTTTGGCCAGTTCCACCCCTTTTTTGACATGTCCGATCAGGATCAGGGCGGACATGGAAGGGGATAGTTTGTCATGCCGGTTTTTGCCGTCGGTCTGGTTCTCGATAAAGTAGAGGGTTTTATCCAGCTTGCCGATGTCATGATAATATCCCATGACTTTTGCCTTCAGACTGTTGGCATCAATGCCGGATGCGGCGGCTTCGGCCAATGTGGCAACAATGATGCTGTGGTTATAGGTTCCGGGTGCTTCGATCATCAGTTTCTTGATCAGGGGGCGGTCCAGATTCGCAAATTCCAGCAGTTTTGAATCTGTGGAATAGTCAAACAAGACTTCAATGAGCGGTGTGAACCCGATGGTCAATGTGGCGGCAACCAGCCCGCCGCTAAATGCCAGCAGCATCTCTTTTGTCAGAACGATGACATCAGGTTGGGCTAGGGAATAAAATCCGAGGGAAACGGCAAGAACGGCGTTGAAGACAGCCAGTTTAAAACCGGCGATAATAAAACTCTTTCTCTCCTGTTCTTCCCGGATCAGATAGGCGGCTGTACTGCCGGATAAAAAGAAGAAGAGAAAGACTTCAAAACTTCCGGAAAAAGAAACGCTGGTCAGCAGGGATAGAATGACCGTGAAAACAATGGCAATATCAAATCCCAGAAAGAGGCAGGCAACCATGGAGGCGGCCGGAATCGGAATAATCATAAAAAAGGAGATGGAAGCTAGGTCCCATGCCACCTGGGGGTTGGCCGACTGGGCAATATAAACCGAAAATTTGGCAAAGGTCAGGTATAGGATCAAGCCGGAGACCAAAAAGAAAATATGCTTATTATGGGCGGGTTGCAGTCTTTTATGGTCTTTTAAAAACAGGACGTAGATAATAAAGACGGATAGAAATGTGATCAGGGCGATTCCGGTACTGGATACAAATATATCTTTTTGTTCCACCTGTTCCTGAAGGGCCATGAGCTTGACAAGCTGAAGCTGACCGACCCGCTCGCCTTCACGCAGGATCATTTCCCCGGCTTTAATCTGGTACAGGATGGGTTTTATTTTATCTTCCTCTGCTTTAATCCGGCGGGCGGTCTCATTCTTGTTGAGTGTGATATTGGGGAGCAATAATCGTTGACAAAGATCCACAATCAGGTTGGAGAGGTTATAGTTGAGGTCTTTTAAAATAGGCTGGCCCTCGATGCGGACCATTGTCTTTGCCTGATCCGGTCCGTAAAAGACTTTTAAGCTGCTGACCAGCCGTTCTTCCTTCGAACCGATGGTTCTTAAAGTGACGCCCTTGTGGGCTTCCCTGAGCAGGACCTCTTTGTTGGCAACGATACCGTTGGTTAAAATTTTATCGATAATGGCTTTTATCTTTTGGGTAATTTCTTCGGAAAATTGATACTTGTAAAGGATTGAATACGCCCCGTTACTGATTTCAAGCCCCAGCGCCTCTTCAAAGGACGGTTTGGTTTCCATCACCATGGCAAGGGTCGGCATTTCACGGCTTTCAACGCCTTGTCCGGGCGGGAATAGCGCGCGGGGTATTTTCATGGCCGCATCAATGTCTGCAAAAATTTTTGTCTTTAGACCGGCATCAAAGTCATAAACAATTTTAACGGCTTCTTTTACTTCATTTTTTTTGGTATTCGTGGCCTCTTTATCTTCAATAAAAAAATCATTGGGTGCTTTGATGTCCCGTTTGGACACATCCCCGATGTTATACAAAAAAGAGACATTGCTCTGTTCCGGATTGTGGGTAACGGTGAATAATACAGTGATCGTAAACAACATCAGCCACAGAACGGACGGGTGTGTCTGGAGAAAAAGTTTCGCCTGCTGGATGTTATTTTCGTTTCTGCTTTTTTTCATATGCGTCGATAATTTGCGTGACCAGTTTATGGCGGACAACATCTGTCTTGCTGAAGTAATTGAATCGAATGCCTCTGATTCCGGACAGAAGGGATTTGGCCTCGATCAGGCCTGATCTTCTTCCGGCGGGCAGGTCCACCTGGGTGATGTCCCCGGTAATAATTGCCTTTGACCCGTATCCGATGCGAGTTAAAAACATTTTCATCTGTTCGGATGTGGTGTTCTGGGCTTCATCCAGGATGACAAAAGCATCGTTCAATGTCCGGCCTCGCATAAATGCTAGGGGGGCGAGTTCAATCGTTTCCTGTTCGATCAGGACCTGGGCCTTTTCAAAGTCCATCATATCATAAAGGGCATCATAGAGGGGACGCAGATACGGATTTATCTTCTGAGCCAGGTCCCCCGGTAAAAATCCAAGCGCCTCTCCCGCTTCGACCGCCGGGCGGGTTAACACAATCCGTTTGACCTCTCCTTTGGAAAATGTCGAGATCGCCATGGCCATAGCCAGATATGTTTTTCCGGTTCCGGCAGGCCCGATGCCGAATAAAATATCATTCTTTGCCAACGCTTTTACATAGTTTTGCTGGGCCGGATTTCTCGGGGTGATGGGCTTGTTCCGGGTGGTTTTGTAAACAGCTGTTGAAAACAAGTCTTTCAGGTTCTGATTGCCGTTGTTTTTAATTGTATTAATGGCTGCATCAAGGTCGGCATCCGAAAGGGGGGTGTTGCTTTCTAAAAGGGCATATAACTGTTGAATCAGTCTTTCAGCCAAATTGACATCCGTTGGATCGCCTTTGACCAGAATACTGTTTCCCCTGGTGTTGATCTGAACCTTCAACGCCTCGCAGATTTTGTCCAGATTGGTGTTGTGGTGTCCGAACAATGCCTGGGCGAGGGCCAGGTTTTGGAACGTCATATTTTTCATGGCCTATAGGGTGCAACTTATTTGGTTAAAGGTCAACAAAAAACTTGACTAAAAAACGGGTTAATTGGTATTGAAAAACAGTCTTTCATCAACTCAAAAGGGACAATATGAACGCCTTTGATATCATTGGCATTGTGGTTATCTCGTTCTGTCTGATTCGGGGTCTTTTTAAGGGCCTGATCGGTGAAGTTTCGGGTATTATCGGCGTGGTGGCCGGCTTTTACGGTGCGTATACTTACTACCCGCAGCTTACGGTCTATTTGCAGCATTGGATCGATAGTCCGGCAATCCGAAACTTATTGGTTTTTTTTCTGTTGTTCTGCATCATTTTAACGGTTGTCGGATTTTTGTCCGTTTTGATTCAAAAGTTGTTGCGGCTGGTTTTCCTGGGCTGGGTGGACCGGACCTTTGGTTTGATTTTCGGCGTTTTAAAAGGTGTCCTGATCATGTCGATCTTTTTTATCATGGTTACTACCTTTCTACCTAAAAACTCATCGTTCTTAAACGAATCCAAAAGCTCTCCTTATATTGCCGAAGTCTCAAAGGCAATGACGGTTTTTGTTTCCAAAAATACAAAAAAAGATCTGTTGAAAAAATTGGAAGGAATTCTCTAACCTTTGGAAACCATTGAATCGCTATTCGACATTGTTCGAACGCTCAGAGGACGGCACGGGTGTGCCTGGGACCGGAAACAGACGGCTGAATCCATGTGGAAATGCCTGGTTGAAGAATCATATGAGCTGGAAGAGGCGCTGGCAAAGAATGACATCTCCAATATCCTGGAAGAATTGGGTGATGTGCTCTTTCAATTGATTTTTATCATTGAGATTTTCCAGGAAAAAAAAGCCTTTGCCCTCTCTGATGTTGTTTCGCGGGTTGCCTTGAAGATGATCCGGCGGCACCCTCACGTCTATGAAAGGTCTACTCAGTTGTCCGAAGCGGAACTGGACCGGCAGTGGAGCGCAATCAAGGCAACGGAAAAAAAAGATGCGAATATCAGTCGTCACTCGGCAATGGACCGGGTACCCAAGGGAATGCCGGCGTTGATGCGGGCACTCAACGTGTCAAAGTGTGCGGTTGGGGAAGGTTTTGACTGGGATGATATCCATGACGTGCTGGAAACGGTAAAAGATGAAATATCGGAGTTTGAAGCCGCTCTGGTTGCGGGGGATATGTCTGAAGCCAATCTTGAGTTCGGAGATATTTTGTTTTCTTTGGTAAATGTGGCCCGGTTTGCAAAAATCTACCCGGAAACGGCTTTGGCGGATTCAACGGCAAAATTCGAAGGCCGGTTCCGGCTGATGGAACAGGAGTTGATCCGAAATAACCGCTCGCTTAAAGAGTTGTCGCGAAAGCAAATGGATGAGGCGTGGGAAGCGGCTAAAAAGAGCTATGGGTTTAATTCCGCTGTATCTCATCCATCTGATCAGGACGAATAATCCCCCCGCTGAAATTTAAGATATTCCGCCTGAGCGGTTGCAACCGTCTGGTCGGCAATCTGCTTTAATGCGGAATCCGAATCCGATAAAGATTGGGCTTCCTGTTTCAGGGAACCGGCATTTGCATGTATCTGATCCAGAACCGGTGCGATATTTTTTAAGGAGATCGCCGGATCTTCAAGTTTTGATGAATAGGCATCAAGCATATCCAAAAGCCGGTCTGTTTTTCCTGAAACGATCTCCGAATGGCTCTTAAACGTTGGCCCGGCAGCGGTAATCTCTTTTAGCGGGATTGTTGAAGAAGATTCCATTTCTGAAGCCTCCTTACCGTCCAGTGCTTTGATAAGCGCACTTTCAAACGCATCGGTTTTGTGATTCTTTTCCGCTTTGGCCCCGGGGGGAAACGATTGAGTGGATTCATTTATATGGTTAATATGGGTCATGTCGCCTCCTTGTTGTACAAATAGAAAGAAGCAAAATCGATGCCAAATTGACAAATACCGGTTGTATCAAAAAAAAGGTTTTAAAATCAGATGATTAAATGGGAATTCGGGAATAATGATGGAGCAAATATGAAAAAAGTACCGGGAAAAAATTACCCTTATCCGAACTGGTTTGTAAATGTACCGATGATCTTTTCAGCCACCTTTTCGGCATTGATATTGTACTGATTGTTTTCAACCCGTTCTTTAATATCTGCGACTAATTTTTGGCGATCTCCCGGTTCGGCATCCATTGCCCGGTTTATCTTCTGGAGATCCTGGGTTCGCCCGGACAGGTTAATACTGTCTGTCCGGAGATCATCTGGGGTTTTCGGAGCGTTCTGGGACTGCCCGGCTGCGGCGGTGTTTGGGTTGGTATATGTCTGATTGATGTAATTGGGAGTTGTGTTTGATATTTTCATGGTATGCTCTCCTTATAACTCCATATTTTTATCTGCGACTTGTCGGGCCAGTTCGGTCATCCGTTTTACAATAAATTTGGAATCTTCGACAGATAATGTATGGGTCACTTTTTCATTGTTTTCATCAATCACGGTGTATGTAAACCGGCTCTTGTTTTTGGTGAAGTTGATTTTCTTTCCTAATTCTCTTTCAATCTGACTGGTTATCTTTTCTTCATTTTTTTCTTTTGGCCCTTCAGTGATTATCTTATCGACAATATTGGCTGCAACTTTATCAATAATTGCCTTTCTTTTTCCTTCAGAGGAGAGGGTTACGTTGTCTGCGGATATTTTATCCACATTTCCGAATTTGTTTCTACTCAAAATTTTGCCCTGACTCAATTGCCTGGAATAGACTTTTAAAACATTTTGTATTTGATAGGATGGTATTTGCATTAAATTTTCTCCTCAAACACAACTATCGGTCACTGAAAATAGAAACTTTAATTTTTTTTTAATCATCAAAATCTCCGTCAGGTCCCTTGTCGGAGACGATTTTTGACGCTTTTTCAAATATTTTTTCTTCTGTCCAGTCAGATTTTTTTTCAATTTTCCCGGCTTTGGGTCCCGGGTCATGGGATCTGTTTTTTAATATATCTTCAATCACAATCTCTGCCGTGTCCGTAGTGTTGAATACATCGGTCAGCAACCCGTAAACAAAGGCTTCCACCCGGCGGGTCATCCGCTCGCGGATGTTTTGGGGCTGGGCAAGCAGCCTGCTTTCAAACGGCAGGTTCAGTTTTTTAAAATTTCCCCCCTGCCAGTTATTGGTTTTTGCATGATCAAGCATGCAATCCCACATCTCTTCGGTAACCCCCTCTCCCTTTATTTTGATAAATTCACCGTTGTTCATGGCGGCATTGCCGAACTCATTGACTTCAAGCCCCCAGGAGATCATCTGAAGCGCGGTGGCAACATTGGCTTTCGTGGTCCGGGTTCGTGATGCTATATCTTTTAAACGCCGGGAGTGATTGCCGGAAGTTCCGTGCTGCGCGCCCGAGATACGGTAGGGTGAAAGGGCCTCGTGTATCCGGGATGTCAACTCGACGTTAATTCCCGTATCACTGGTTTCAATGCCGTGGGTGGTACCGTTATTCAAAGCGATCCAGTTGGGAAAGATACCATGGGCGTTGAGCCCCTGGATAAGAAAGAGTGCTTCTTCGTCGGTGGACAACCCTAATTTCCCCTTAATCTCACCGACTTCTGTTTCCAATCCGGCCCATTCAGGAACATACGTAGATAACGCGATATTGGCCAGAAGATTCTGTTCATCCGGCATATGAGAGGCATCAATCGCTATGGAAGTGATTCCGGCATCGAACAATGAGGTGATTTCGGATTTGGCCGGTTCAATATCCGCTTTGGTTTTTATACCGAAATGATCGGCATGGATGGCCACGGGAACGGTAATTCCCAGTTCATTCATAAATGCGTCGGTTTGCCGGGCAATATTCCAGAAGTTTACAGCGCAATAGGCATGGGTGCCGCCTTCGGATCGGGCGATTTCAACAATGACGGCGGCATTTGCCCGCTGGGCGGCCAGAAGGGCGCCGCGGATAACAAAAGCGTTACGACCGTTGGCGGCAATGGTCATGCAATTGCCTTTTTTCAACATGGCATGATCAATATATTTCCCGCTGACAATCAAGGCTTTGGAATTGGGAAAAAGGCGTTTTATATTGGGTGGCCTGCCAAGGTCTAAGGCGGTATCAAAATCTGGAGAAATCATCTCACCCTCCTTGGTGATCAATTTAATGGTATAAATAAATCTCTTTTTTGCATGAAACGTTTTGAAAATCAAGGAAAATTGCGAAATGAATGACGGTTCATTCGCGTCGTGTAGTCTGGAGATAAGAATATATTTTTTTTAAAAAAAAATATATTCTATAACTTCATGTAACATATTGTAAAAACTAATATTTTAATTTTTATGCAATCTGTATTATCTGCTTGACAACTCTTTGAAACTTTTGTTAGGTTGATGAATTATTATTCATTTATTTTTATGAAAGGGTGTCACGGTTTTGCGGAAAAACAGATCCGAGAAATACCATAAAATACTCACAAGCGCAGGTGCGGTCTTTGCTGAATTCGGGTTCCACAAATCAACCATTTCGCAGATTGCAACCAACGCCGGTGTGGCGGACGGTACCTTGTATTTATACTTCAAAAACAAGGATGATATTTTATATCAATTTATCAGTTTTAAAACAGAACTGGTATTTAAGAAAATGCATGCGGCCGTAGAAGATGGGAAAACGGCAGAAGCCAAGCTGAGAAACCTGATTCGGTGTCATCTGGCAGAATTCCAAAACGACAAACACATGGCAGTTATCTTTCAATCCGAAGTACGGTATTTACGGGATATCGAACCTCAGATCAAGAATATTTCAAAGATGTATCTCGACCTATTATCAGAGATCATCGAACAGGGGCAGATTGAAGGCAGTATGCGCCAGGATCTGTTTGTCGGTCTGGTCAAACGATTTATCCTCGGTGCTGTCGAAGGAGTCATCAGCACCTGGGTGTCGGCTCAAGGCCGATATGATCTGGTATCTATGGCGGATCCGTTGGTGGATCTGTATTTGACCGGTTTAAGAGGGGCGGAAATAAAGATTGAATCTTAAGGGCTAGTGAGATATGAAAAGGCGTGCTATATTTGATCAGAAATCTAATCAAATATACCGAATTAAGCAATGGATAATTTAGCCCGGATCTTTTCATATGAAGAATTAAGGGCATTAAAACAGTGTTAACTTAAAACTTTAGGAAGGAAATCGTAATGGCTCCAATAGTTGGTCCGGCAAGTTATAAATTATTCGGGATATTTCCCACGGCAATTTTTGCTTTTATATTGCCTATTATAGGGATCGGTCTGTTTACCTATATCATGGCCCGGCGAATCGCCCCCCTTGTGAGGGCAAACCCGGATTACCGGTTTGATCAGATCGGAAAACGGCTGATCAATCTGGCCGTGATATGGCTGGGACAGGTCAAACAACCCAGGTACATGCTGGCAGGTGTATTGCACATCGTTATTTTTATCGGTTTTTTAATTCTGTCCATCCGTTCCGTCTCCCTTGTGATTCTTGGATTTTCCGATGGATTCGTATTCCCTGGATTTGACGGCTGGCTGGGTTCGGTTTATAATTTTCTAAAAGATTATGCGGCAACGGCCGTTTTCATCGCATGTATCGTGGCTGCCTACCGAAGAGGGATCTTAAGGCCGAAACGGTATGCCGTACCGGAAAAATACGGCAAGGACCATACCGCTGAAGCGATTTTCGTTCTTGGGGTGATCTGTACCCTGATGATTTCCGAGACTCTGTTTGAAGCCGCCGAGCTGGCTTCGCACGCCCAATTGGGTGACAGTCACTTTGTCGCCCCGTTTTCCCTGGCCTGGATTTTTAAAATCATGCTGATGCCGGCTTCCCAGGGATTTTTACAGGGCCTTCACATTATCGCCTATTTTGTTCATGACCTGGCATTTTTCTTTTTCCTCTGCTTTTTGCCCATGGGAAAACATTTCCACGTCATTACCTCTATTTTCAACGTCTATTTCATGCGGGTCAAAAAAGGAGATGTCAAGCCGGTGATGCACGGGATTACCGAAGAAGAGCAGGATGACCTGGAGTCCTTTGGTGTGAAAAAACTGGAAGATTTTACCTGGAAACACATGCTTGACTTTTATTCGTGCGCCGATTGCGGCCGGTGCTCGGACCACTGCCCGGCCAATGCAGCCGGAAGACCCCTTTCTCCCCGATTCATCACCATTAAAGCCAGGGATTTGATATTTAAAAACTATCCCATGTCAGGAAAAATTTATAACAGCAAAATGCTGATGGAAGATATTTATACGGAGGACGAAATATGGTCCTGCACCACCTGTGGGGCGTGTGAAGAAGAATGCCCCCTGGCCATTGAATATATCGATAAGATGGTTGACCTGCGACGGGGTATGGTGGATGAGGGCATGGTCCCCCAGTCCCTGCAAAAACCCTTAAAAGCCCTTGAAAAGAGAGGGAATCCATACGGCAAAATGGAAAAGAAACGGGCGGACTGGGCCAATGATGAGGCATTCAAAGAAAACGTCTCGGTTAAAAATCTGGCAAAAGAGGAAGCGGATACGCTTTATTTCGTAGACAGCATCACTTCGTTTGATGATGATCTGCAGCAGGTGGCAAAGGACACATCCGTTATTTTAGACCGGGCCGGAGTTGATTTCGGGGTCCTGGGCAAATTGGAAAAAGACAGCGGCAATGAGGTCCTGCGATTTGGTGAAGAGATGCTGTTCCAGGATCTGAGGGATCAGAATACGGAAGCCATTAATGATATCGGCGTTAAGCGGATCGTTACAGCCGACCCCCATGCATTTAATACGTTAAAAAACGATTATACCGATATGCCGCCGGTGGAACATATCAGCCAGGTGGTGGCTAAAAAAGTAAAAAGCGGTCAACTCAGTCTCAAAGACTGTGAATATAAAGATAAGGTATTTACCTATCATGATCCGTGTTACCTGGGCCGGCACAATGATGTGTATGAAGACCCCAGAGAGGCGCTGGATGCCATCAACGGTCTGACCCGGGTGGAACTTGAAAAGAGCCGGGACCGGTCCTTTTGCTGTGGCGGCGGCGGCTTGATGCTCTTTTATGAACCCGAGGAAGATACTAGAATGGGCGTAATAAGGGTAAATATGGCTGTGGAAGCCGGTGCGAATGTGATTGTAACCGCATGTCCGTTCTGTTTTGTCAATATTCAGGATGCCATCAAGGTGGCCGGGCTGGAAGAGAAAATGGAGGTGATGGATTTTACGAGATTGATCGAAAAACATCTCATATAAATAAAGACGGTAGGGTTTAACGGTTAAACCTGTACCCATTGGATTTATTCAAAGGAGGCAAGAATGGAAATTTTGGTATGCGTCAAGCGAGTGCCGGATACTGCTGAAAATGAATTCGAACTCAATAGTGACGGAAATGATTTGGATCGGGATGATCTGGTCTATTCAATAAACGAGTGGGATAATTATGCGGTTGAAGAAGCCATTCAGATCGTTGACAAGGTCGGGGGAAACGTCACCGTTATAACCGTTGGTGATGAGGAGTCCGAAGAGGTGCTGCGCCGAGAGATGGCCATGGGGGCCAATAACGGAATCCTTTTAAGTGATGACGCCTTTGACGGATCTGACGGAAAAGCCATTGCCGCCATTTTAAAAGCGGAAATTGAAAACGGGAAATACGACTTGATTCTCACCGGTGCCCAGGCCGATGAAGGGGCCGGACAGGTGGGGGGGATGCTGGCGGCCATGCTGGATATGCCCTATGCCTCTCTGGTCAATAAAATAGATGTTCAGGGGGATACCCTCATCGTCGGCCGGGAGATCGAGGGCGGAAATCAGGAGATGAATGAAATTCAACTGCCATGTGTGCTGTCGATCCAGACCGGTATTAACGAACCCCGGTATGTCGGCATTCGCGGTATCCGAAAGGTTGCAGGCGTCGACATTCCGGTTAAGGGCGCATCTGATCTCGGTATTGCCGCCGATAGTGTGGGAACGGCCGGGGCAAAAACAAGACGGGTGGATTATTTTGTTCCTGATCTTGGAGACGGGGCCGAGATGCTGGAAGGGTCTACTGATGAGATCATTGAAACGCTGATTGAGAAGCTCAAAGCAAAAGGAGGACTCTAATCATGACTGCGATTTATGCCTATATTCCGTTTGTCGGTGAAACAGCCTCAGATATTGCAGCGGAATATCTGACAGCCGCAAAGAAAATTGATGCATCCGCCCCGGTGACTGCCGTATTGACGGGCTCGGAGGAGGCGCTAAATAAAGTGGCTGAAGAGATGACAAACCTGTATACAGAAGTCATTAAAATCGATCATGCCGACCTTGCCTATCCCAATGCGGAAGTGGTTCGAAAAGCATTGGTGAATACCATTCCGGCAGATGCTGTTTTTCTGGCTCCCCATGATACCTTTGGGATGGACCTGGCTCCGGGGCTATCCGTTAAAATGGATTCCGGTTATGCTGCCGACCTTGTGGATTTCGACGGTCTGGACGATTCAACCCTTACGGCGGTCCGGCAGGAGCTGGGGGGAGCGGTCAGCACCCATGTGACCATTGATATTTCCCAGGGCGCGGTCCTGACGGTTCGCCCGGGTTCGTTTGCCCCGGTCGAAGAGGGGGGAGCCGGCGGTACTGTGGTTGATAAATCTTCAGATGCCGGTGATCTCTCCGTAAAAAGAAAGTTTATCGAAGTGGTTGTCGCCGAAGTCGGTGATGTGGACATCACCAAATCGGATGTGCTGATTTCCATTGGACGGGGAATTGAGGATGAGGACAATATAGAGGTTGCCCAGGAACTGGCTGAGGCCATGAATGCCGTTGTTTCCTGTTCCCGCCCCATAGTGGATGCCAAATGGCTTGAAAAATCCCGCCAGGTCGGCACTTCAGGCCAGACAGTTAAACCCAAAGTTTATATGGCCATGGGTATTTCAGGCTCTTTTCAGCATCTGGGCGGCATTAAAGGCAATCCGTTTATCGTTGCCGTGAATAAGAATCCCAAAGCCCCGATTTTTCAGGTGGCGGATGTGGGGATTGTAGAAGACATTCTTGACTTCATGCCCGAACTCACGGACGCGATTAAAGACCTTTGATTGTCCGTCTGATACAAAAAAAAAGGGCAAGCCGGTTATGAATACGGCCTGCCCCTTTTTTGTTTTGCAAATACCAGACGGTTTTATAACTCCAACCTGCCGTTGGGTCATCGTTTAAACACTCTGTTTTGAAAGGGTGGCCTCAGAGAACAAAGATAACATAGCCCACCACAATGAGTATAATGACAAAAATCTCCAGGACCGTCAGCCGTGCAATCATAAGGGAGATTTTTCTTTGAGAGGGGTTCATCTGCAGGACCATGCGGTTCATCATAAGCCTGAAAAAAAGGGTCACAGGTGTTTTCTTTACGTATATCCGAAGGTATTCCCGGATGGCCTTGACCCAGAGCAGAAGGGGATCATCCACCTCTATTTTTTCCGGTGATTTAAATTGTACACTGAGTTTATTGTTCTGATTGTAAAAAAGGATCTCAACCGTTACAGACTGGGAAAGGGTGATGGTGAGAATGGTTTTTTCATCGGAATTGAAGAGAAAAGAGCCGGACAGGGGGGCGGTCTTTTCCGTGACATAATCCTTTATTGTCGCTGAAAAATCGGTTTTTTCCCGTTTAAAATCCGAGATAAACCAGTTGGGATGGAGCCTGAGCAACCGGTCTTCCGGAAAGAGCCGCTCCGGATCAAACAATTCCGGCAACTCAAGGCCCAGGTCTATTTCTTCTGAAATAATCAAAGGGATTTTTCCTAGGGAACGATGATGAGGGGACAGGGCAGAAGCGGGTGAAGCCGCTTGTTCTTCAGTGTGTCTTTAAGACTTTTACCCTCATGGCCCCTCAGAAATCCTTTTGGTTTATGATATCTGCCCATGGCGATCAGGTCGCAGCCGATTTCCTTTGCCACACCGGCGATGGTCTCTGCAACCGGACCGGTTCTCTGGATGAATCTGGCTTTTGACGCCGCCGGATGGGTTGCCCGGATACGCTGCCACTCTTCTTTTATTTCAAGGCTAACCTGTTCTTCCACATGATCCAGGAACTTGGCATGGGTTTTACTGGAGTTGAGCCAGTCATCCCCGGTCATGCCCTGCCAGTCCTGGTCAAGAACGGTGAGAAGGCTCACCTGCAGGTCCGGGTTTTCCTTAAGCTGGCCAAAGACAAAGGCCTCTGCCTTTTTAGCGCCTTGGGTACCGTGGGTGCAGAGCAGGACATGCTGAAACATGGGGTCGTGTCAACTTTCTATATTAAAATTACTTGTTAAACATGATAACGACAGTGTGGCCGGTTTTGAATTCAAAACCGGCCACACCGGATCAATGGGTTATTTGCCGTGTATTATACCAGCCATTTGGTAAACAACAAAACAAAAAACGTTGTTATCAGACAAAAGGTGAGAGCTGTCAGGTCTTCATTCCGTTCACTGGAAAAAACGGACAGGGCTCTCTCCTCAAGTTCTTCGGTGTTTGCCTCTTCTGCAATGTCCGAGGTTCCTTTGCCGGCATCACCGGTTTCAATGCTTATTTTTTTATCTTCGTTGGTCATTTTACAAATCCTCCCTAATTCAATACAACATCTTTAACCAGCCAGAGAACGACGAAGAAGGAGAGAACCGCCTTTGTCGTGCCGGAAATCCCGCCGATAACAAGGGGCCATCCGCCTGCCTGCGTAATTGATTTCTTGGTGATCTGCATGCCGAGGCCGATCAGGCCGAAGGCAAAGAACCAGATCATGAAGTCAGTCAGGGTGACAACGGTTTTTGATTCTTTGTGAACCTGTTTGATGGCATATTGAATGGCACTTACAATCTCTTTGGACAGGGTCAGTTCATTGGCTTTTACGGCGGCTATCACCCCCTGGAGTTCGGTCATTCTGGCACGGCCGACCTTGTCGAATTTTTCTTTGTCATTCCGGTCTTCATAGTTGCCGGCAATCTGATATTGATAAACCAGGTTTTCAACCGCTTCAAACTGGGCCGGGTTCAAGGCTGAAAAAGCCCCGGCTTTGAATTCTCTGTCCAGAAGTTCCCGTTCTTCCGGGGTTACCTGGGTCCGGTCATTGTAGGATACGTCAATATACTTGCCTTTGTAGTGACCGGGAGGAGAGAAAAGACCCATGGAGGACATCAGGAAAAGAAGCAGAAAACCGAGGATGAAAATCGGGAACTTATCGATGACAACGGTTTTAAAATTCAGCTTCTGACCGGTTTCTTTACCGAACCAGGTGGCCAGAACCAGAACGATGATGGGTAGAAAGAGAACCCGGGTGATATTGAAAATTTCCGCCACCTTAAGGGTTTTAATGTCCACGGCGTTAAAGGCAAGGGCGGCTGCTGCCACCTGGGCCGAGTTGAGAATGCCGGTTCCGGCCCATGCGCCGAACTGAACCGCGTTCATACCCGCCAGCTTACCGATGGTGGGAAAGACGAACATGCAGATAATCCCAAAGGAGAGTATGGTTCCGATGGTATAGGCCATTTCCGTACTTTTTGCCTTGACTACCGGAGCCACGGCCACAGTGGCAGAAACACCGCAAACCCCCATTCCGGCTGAAAGAACACCGGTCATGGATTTCGGCTGTTTGAACAGATGACCGAGCCAGAGTACAAAGAAAACGGTCCCCAGGACGAAAAAGCCGATCAACCAGACCGAGTATACTCCCAGCTTGGCAAGTTCGGCAAAGGAATACCGGGCACCGAGCATGATAACCCCCATCTTAAGAACAAACCGGGCACATTTGACGCCGGCTGCGGCAAATTTGGGGATCCCGTATGTGTTGGTCATGACAACACCGGCCAAAATTCCCAAAACCACATAGTTGAGGTTGAGAACTTTATAAACGTTGAATCCGAGCAACGGGTTCAACGAGCTGCTCATCATTTTCACCAATGGTTCCAGGTACCACCTGATGGCCATGGCCATGACCATGATCATGATAATTCCGCCGAGCGGTTGAAGGAAAAATCGGTCGAAAAGCGTCTGGCCCGGCTTTCTGTAAGCGTTTACAAGTACGCCGACAAATGCCAGTACCCCTAAAATCAGGCAGAGCAGGACCTGCAGGTCCATGGATTTATGGGTTTTAAGTGCTTTCAATACCGGGAACAAGGCCCCTGTTTTTACAATCAGTCCGTAAATGAGTAACAGTCCGCCCATTATAACAACAGGCATCTGATCTTTTACGCGTGGCATACAGCCCTCCTTTTAATCATTACTGGTTTAAAAATTAAGTTTTTTTGGTTTTGTTATTTTTCATTCTCTTTGCAGGGGGTGTCGCCCGCTTCGATCCGCGGAACAAAATAACCGCACAGCCGGTTCAACAGAAAATAGCAGCCCCAAAAACCGAGTATGGTAAACCCGGTACAGAGGACCGCTTGAAACGGTGTGATGCTTCCTGAGTGGATAAAAACGATAAGCGGTTTAAATAAACTGGTTGCGGCCATCAATGCCATGGTTAACCCGATACCTGCCAAAATCAGGATAGGGGTGTAAATCGTCCGGTTCATTCTCTTCTCCAAAGTAATGGTAAAATAGCTTAAAGGACGTTTTGCAAATGATGGTCCAAAGGGGCCTGTATGAAAAATTATTTTCTAACCTGTTGATAATAAATCAGAACGCGCCTGGTTTAATACCGGTGACGGTTCGGATGATTTCAGCGGTGTGTCGTCGGGTTTCCATTTCCGGTCCGGATGTGTGGCCTTAAGGATACAGGCTGTTTAAAGAGAAGGGGATACAAATTCGGTGAAAATCATGAAAGAACGAAGTCGAAATTTGTTGCTACTCCAAGGCAAAGTTATTCCACAATGTTTTAATGGTTTTTTTCTGCAACGGGAAAGCAGATCTTGATCCTCAATCCCGACGGCGGGTTGTCATCCAGATCAATGGGGGCGGCGTGCAGATCCATGATCGCTTTGGCAAGGGAAAGGCCCAGCCCGTTTCCATCTGTGTTCCGGTTGTTTTGGGCTCTGTAAAACCGCTGAAAAACAAATGGCCGGTCCTTTTTGGGTATGCCCGGTCCGGTATCGGCAATGGTAATGATGACGGCATTGTTTCTGCAGGCGGCTGCCAGGTGAACAGACCCCTTTGGAGGGGTGAACTTCAGGGCATTCTCAACCATGTTTGAAAATGCCTGAAACAACAGATCCTTGTCTCCCATAACGGACAACGGCGTACCTTGGGGGATGTCCGGATGCATGACGATCTCTTTATCTTCGGCAAGCGGTAAATAGTAGTCGTGGATATCGTTGAGAAGAAGGGTTATATTGACGGGACAAAACCGTGCGGCGCGTTTTCCATGTTCAATATTGGCGATCCGCAACAATGCGTTGAATGTGGCAATGATCTGGTCTGTTTCCAAGGCGATCCGGTCCAGACCCGGGATGACGTTGCCGCTTTCCAATGCGTCGATATGTTGTCTGAGACGGGTCAAGGGCGTGCGCAGATCATGGGCAACATTGTCCGATACATGGCGGATGCCCATGACCAGGTCTTGAATCCGGTTTAACATGGTATTGAGGGTGTTGATCAGGTGTTTAAAATCTCCGGTCGCCGTATTGACCGGTATGCGGCTGGAAAGATCCCCTGTATTAATGACCGTATCCGCGGTTGTGTGAATCAGCCGGACCTGTTTTAAAATCATGGCGCCGGTTAAAAAACCGATCAGGGTGAGCACACTTACCAGAATGGCCGTTATCCAGGCAAATACGATAATGATCCAGTGAAAGTTTTGATACGTATCCACATCACGGCCCACCAGCAGACTCATCCCGTTTTCAAATACCACACTGACAGTCATGATGTCATAGTAAGGATCAAAATGATGATACGGGCCTCTTTCCGGTGCATTCCCGGTGACTTCGTCATCGTGGACCTCATAAATTGTAAATTCATCTTCCCGGCTGTCGATCACGGAAGGCATGGCTTGAAGGTTGCCGGTGATCCGATTTCCGTTTTCATCCATCAATAGGTAAAAACTGCTGATATCCCGGCTTTTCATGCGCTGCTCAACCAGGTTCCGGAGTGTGGATGGATTCCTGCTGAAATGATACGCGTCAACAAAACCGTGGATATCGGCTTTGAGGGCTGCCCGGGTTTCCGCATAGACATTGGTCTGATAGGCAAGGTATAAAAAAATACCCACAATCACCCCGGAGACCAGGAAAACACCGATATGAAAAAGTGCCAGATTTTGAAGATTGCCGACCCAGCTGCCGGCAAATAATTTTTTCATCTATTCTTCCCTGAGAATATAGCCGGCCCCGCGAACGGTTTCGATAACCGAATCTGTTGAATCCGGAGGGTCAATTTTGGCCCGGAGACGGCTGATATGCACGTCGATCACATTGGTTTCCGGATCAAAATGATAGTGCCAGACCTTTTCCAGCAGCATGGTGCGGGTAACCAACTGGTCTTTGTACCGCATCAGATACTCCAGGATACGGAACTCCCGGGGCTGCAGGTCCACCGTTTGACCCGCCTTGGTAACCCGGTGTTTGAGCAGGTCCATTTCCAGGTTACCGGTTTTCAAAACCGTTTCTCTTGCCTGTTTGGGGTTTCGCCGTTTGGCAATGACCTCCAGCCGTGCCATCAGCTCGGAAAATGCAAAGGGTTTGACCAGGTAATCATCCCCACCGGCCTTGAGACCCTCAACCCGGTCATCGACCTCTCCCAGGGCACTCAGAATCAATACCGGGGTGTCGATATTGCTGGCCCGAAGGGTCTTTAAAATCGTCATACCGTCCGGTGCGGGCAGCATACGGTCCAGAACAATGGCGTCAAAGGATTCGGTGGTGGCCAGAAACAGGCCGTCACGGCCGGTATCCGCCTCTTCCGCCCGGTGACCGTTTTCACTCAGTCCCTTTAAAATATAAGACCGGATGGTGGGGTCATCTTCTATAACCAGTATTCTCAAACAGACCTCTCTTTTGGTTATAACGCTTTTGAACGTCTTCTAAATAACAAAGTGTTACTTTAATGAATGAGCCTATTCATAGCTGTGTTGTGTGCTTTTAATTTAAAGGGGCCTGAAGGTATTTTCAAGCGGTTTTTAACGATGACAAAGCCAGCAGGACCGGTAGTAAAACCAACACCACCCCGGTACCGAACATCAGACCGAAACTGAGAGAGACCACCATGGGAATGAGAAACTGGGCCTGTTCCGAGGTTTCCAGCAGCATGGGGGCCAAGCCGACGCATGTGGTGAGGGTGGTCAACAAAATGGGGCGGAGACGGCGGCAGGCGGCTTCGATAATTGCCCGGTAACGGGCCGTACCGTTCCTGAGGTTGCGGTTAAAAGCCGTCACAAGCACCAGGGAATCATTGATTACCACCCCGGCCATGGCAATCATCCCTATTACCGACATGATGGAAATATCGTATCCCAGCAGGATGTGACCCCAAACAGCACCGATAAACGCAAAGGGGATGACGGAGAGCACCAGAAACGGCTGGATGTACGAGTTGAACTGCAGGGCCAGTAATGCGTACATGACCACCAGTGCCACCATAAACCCTTTTCCCAATGCACTCAGTGCATCGCTGATCTCCTCATCCTCACCGCCGAAACCCACCTGCAGACCCGGATATCTCTTTAGGATCTGCGGTATAAGGACGTGCTCCAGTTTTTCTTCGATAACGTCGTCACTGACCCCGGCCATGATATCGGCCGTTACGGGGTAGATCCGTTTCCCATCCCGGCGGGAGAGTTGAGTGGCACTCTGCCCCATGGTGATCTCTGCCACCTCTAATAAGGGTACAAGGGTTCCGGCCCCGGTTTTAAGCAGCGTCTCTTCAAGGGACGCAAGTTGATGACGTTCGTTTCGGCTCAGGCGCACCATGACTTTGATCTCATTACCGCCACGGGCGATCCGCAGGGCTTCGGCACCATGGAAGCGGTGGCGGACCTGCTCTCCCAGGTCCTGTGCGGTCAGCCCCATACGAATACCCGGGTCCCTGAGCGTGAGTTTAAGTTCCGGTTTTCCGGCACGCAATCCGTCATCCACAGATGTCAGCCCTGCCATGGCTCCCATGCGTTCTCCCAATTCCACGGCAGCCTTACGGGCCTGTGCATCATCCGGATGGAAAATCTCCAGCCGGACCGGTTCTCCGCCGGTAATATTGGTTTCCCCTTTAAAGGCCAATGCTTCCAGTCCGCCGGGATCGCCAAACGCCGCCCGCCATTGCCGGGCCACTGCCTTCCCGGGCAGGGACCGTTCGTTTTCCGGCGGCAATGCCGCCAAAACAGATATATAATGGGACCCGGCCAATGTACCGGCTTCAATTTCACCGTCTTCCAGGCGTGCACCGATCAGGGAAAATATACCGGGGCTGGTCATATCGTTCTCTTTGAACACCGTCTGCACCTCTTTAACCAGCCTCTCCTGGACGGCAATGGACCGGGACTCTGGGGTGCCGTATGGCAGGGTTGCCTGGGCAATGACTGTGTCGGACTGAATGTCGGGGGTAAAACTGAACCCGGTTAACCCGCCGGCCACCCCGGCCAGGGTGATGGACAGGAGGCAAAGCGCCAGGGCGATCACAGGCAGGGGGGCGTGCAGGCAAAAGCGGATAAGACGATGGAACGGTCCGTGTATGAATTGCTCCAACCATTGGTTTACCCGTTGCTGGGGTCTGGCAAAGATCTTGAGCCATCCCTGCTCTTTGTGGCTGCCGGCCAGATGGGCCGTCAGGATAAACAGCGATTCAACCAGGGAGACCAGCAGGATGGCCGTCACCACTGCCGGGATCTGTCTGAAAATAACGCCCATGGTACCGGGAATGAAAAACATGGGCATAAATGCCGCCATGGTGGTGGCCACTGCCAGCAGGATCGGCACCCCCATTTCCCTGAGACCCTGAACCGCTGCTTCCAGCGGGGGCATCCCCCGGCTGCGGTTGGTATGGATCGCCTCTCCCACCATAACGGCATCATCCACCACCACCCCGATGATCACAATAAAGGCAAACAGGGAGATCATGTTGATGGAGGCATCAAACATCGGCAGAAGCAGCAATCCGCCCAACATTGCCGTGGGAATGCCCATCATGACCCAGAATGCCAGACCCGGGGTCAGAAAAAACATCAGCACCAGAATAACCAGCACCAAGCCGATCAGGGCGTTATCGATCAACAGGGACATGCGGCTCCTGTATGCCTGGGCGTCATTTTCAAAGATATCGATGGACACGCCTTGATAGGTGTGTGCGGCAACGGTTTCAAGATAGTCCTTGACTGCCGCTTCCACGGACAGCGGGGTTTCCGAACCCACCGCATAAATATCGATCTGTATGGCAGGGCTGCCGTTGAACCAGGCCTGGACGGGCGAGTTGCCGAACCCGTCTTCAAGATCGGCTATCTCTCCAAGGGTCAGGGGAACGCCGGTTCGGGTTTCGGCAATCACAATATCGGCAAACTCTGCTGCCCATTCCCGGCGCTCGTCGGTTCTCACGGCAATATCCACATGGGGATCGTATACCGTGCCCCCGGGCAGGTCGATTGCATTCTCCCGGATGCGGGCCGCCACCTCACCCAGGGAAAGCGCATGAGACCGCAGGGTCTCTTCGCTGATTTCAACGGAAATTTCCTGATCCCGGGGAGCGGACAGTTGAACCTTGGTCAGGCCGGTTTGAGTCCGCAGATCATCCCGGACACGTTCGGCAGCCTGCCTGAGCCAAACCAGGGGCTGGTCCCCGTGCACCACCAGGGAGATGACTTTTTCAACCTCCGAAGGGATGGTGATCGCGGGGGCTTCCGCTTCCCGGGGAAAGGTTTCGATCCGGTCAACTGCATTTTTAATGTCGTTGAGTACCTGCTGGATATCGGCACCGTCTAAGAGGGTGAATGTTACAACCCCCATGCCTTCACGGGCAACAGCCTCTGCCCGTTTTATCCCGTCCAGGCCCCGGACGGCATTTTCAATGGGCATCAGGACGGCGGTTTCAATCTCTTTGGGCTGGGCACCGGCCAACACCACAACCACTTCCACGGCGCGGGCCTCCCGCTTGGGCAGCATTTCCTGGCGGATGGACTGGGCGCTGACCAGACCGCCGACAATAAACAATCCCATAATAATGTCGGCAATGACCCGGTGCTGCAACACCTTTTGAAGAAATCCGGTCATGGGCTTTTTTCCTTTTTAATCCGCAGTTTCATCCCTTTGATAGGTCCGGCAATATGCGAGAGAATCACCCTGTCTCCGGGATTTATTCCCCGGGCCACAATAACGGACTCACCGTCCTCTCCCTTGAGAGAGACGGTTCGGATGTCGAGGGTGTCGTCCGCACGCATTATCCAGATGGTCTTCCCGATCCGCAGTGCCGTTTTGGGCAGGGAAATGACCTGTTTAAAAAAACGGCCGGGAAGCAGAACGGATGCATAGGTACCTGCCGGGATATCCGTCCCTTTGACGGCAATCAATACCTGTTTCCGACGGGTGTCCGGATGGATTTGGGGCAGGATGCCTTTTAACTCCGCCGGATAGACGGTTCCGTTGATCACGGCACTGACGGTTTTGACATCCGGGTCCAGTATCCGGCCGGGTGAAAATCCGACAATGATATGATAGCGATCAGTGCACGCCACCCGGAGGGCAATGCTGCCTTTTTCCATAAAATGACCGGGGGCCAGGCTTTCATCTATGACCCGGCCGTTGCAGGGCGCGGTCAGCCGGGTGCGTGCCAGGTTCAACACTGCCTGTTCCCTGCGGGCGGATGCGACCTGCAGTGCAGCTTCCCGCTCTCTAAGCTGGGGGCGGCGAAGAATTCGTGCCGTACTCTGTTCATCGGGTGTATAATCTTTTCGGAGCAGCTCATATTCGGCCCTGGCGATCTCCTGCCTGCCTTTTTCAATTTCAAGTGTCTGCCGGATCTGTTCAAATGCAGCCGCTGCTTCATCCAGAGCAATTTGATACTCCTGTGGATCCAGGGTGAAAAGCAGGGCTCCCCGGCGGACGACCGCACCGGCCACCAGGCCGTCGGCGACCCGGTCGACCGTCCCTTCCACCCGGGTGCGTATATCAACCCGTTCCCGGGGTTCCACCAGGCCCCAGGCCGGGATATTCAGACGGTAATCCGAGGTTTTAGCGATCGTTACCGCCACGGCCTGGGGTTTTTTAACGATACCCCGGGGCAACGGGTCCTTTTCTCCGGACACCAGTGAGACCGAGACACCCAATCCGGCCAAAAGGATCAGGAAAGTATATATGTGTTGTTTTTTAATGTATCTCATCTGTTGTCCTTCCATCTGTCCCCGGTTCGGCTGCTGTTGACACATCCCATGATGCACCAAGGGCTTTCAGCAGCCGGGCACGGTTCAAAGCCGCCTCCTGTTCCAGGGTGATTTCAAGTTGCAGCAGTGTTTGAAATTTCTCAAGGGCATCCAGAACGATCAGGTAGTCTTCCCGGCCCTTCACGTATTGAACCCGGGCCGTTTCCACTGTTTTTTTTGCGGTTTTTATTTCACCCTCCAGCAACGCTAATTCTTCAAGCAGGGCGGATTCCCTGCTTAATCCATTCTCGACTTCCTGGACCGCATTGAGCATGGCCTGCTCCATGCCTGCCAGTGCTTCCCTTGCCTGGGCCCGGCGGCGAGAGACCGCTGCCATTCGTTTTCCCGCATCAAACACCGGAGCCAGGAGACCGGATGTGAACGTGAGAATGCTGCTGTCTCCGATGCCGGACAAAGCCGCACCGGTTAGAGAATAATCCAGGCCAATGGCGATTTTCGGTAACCGGTCTGCCACAGCAGCGGCGACCCGTTGATCGGCGGCCCGGAGGAAGAGGAAGGCCGCCCGGAGGTCCGGACGGCTGTTCAGCAGGCTTGCCGGGGTGGGAAGGACGGGCAGGGGGGCAATATCGGCCCATGGGGCCGGTGTCATTCGGGTATGGCCCGGCATGTGTCCCAATAGGACGGCATAGGCGTTGGCAGTACGAATTTGTTGTGAAATCACCGATGGTAATTCCCGTTTCACCGCTTTCAACCGGCCCCGCTGCCGGAGTACATCCAGGGAGTTGCCATACCCCTGGAGCAGCCGCAGTTCGGTGAGGTTGAGAAAATCTAGATTTGTGGTCTGTAAATCCATTAACACCTTTTCAAGCCGTCGGGCTCCATGATGGGCGACCCAGGTTTCCACCAAAAGGGTTTGCAGATTCAATACAATTTCTTTAACCGTTTCTTTCCGGGCTGCCAATGTCAGATCGGCTGCCTCTTTTTTCGCACGCAGCCGCCCCCAGATATCGGGTTCCCAATTGAGAAGACTGCCGAATGAAATCATGCTGCCCGTGCTGCTTTTCAGGTTCTGGCTCACCCGGCTGCGTTCAAAGTCCGCACCGGCTTCAAGAGAAGGAAATAAGGCGGAACGGCTGATACCGTATTCGGCAGCCGCCTGTTCCACCCAGGCCCTGGCAGCTGAAATTTCAAAATTATCATGTGTGAGTTTCCGGATATCGTTCTCCAGATCTTTATCGGGAAAACTTTGTTTCCATGTGATTTTCCGGGTTGAACTGGCCGGGGTAGATCCTGAGAACCGGTCCGGAAACCGGGTATCTGGGTCTCCATATCCCTGAGTGGAAATCAGTGAGCAGGCCGGTAAAAGAAAACAGCATAAAAAAAGCATGTATTTCATCGCATATCCGGGGAGCTGTCTTTAAAACGTGTATGC
>JANQML010000213.1 GCA_028280105.1 Desulfobacula sp.
GCCATCCAAAACCCTTTACTTTACCAATCCTGCAAATGAAATAATCACCTTTGATGATATCGTCTTTGCGGTTGAACCGGAGGAGGGTTCCTGACCTGCCTCTATTTAAATAATACAATTGATGGGAGTTTTACCTTATGCGAACATGGATAAAAATCGAATATCTGTTAATGATCTCTATTTTTGCAATACTGTTTTTTACCTCAATCTCAGCAGCTCAGTCTTTTCCAATTAAGGTCAAAGTCATAGATAAAGATCAAGCAGAGTATGATACCCCGGAAAATGCCTATATTTCTTCATATTCGGCTGATGTCAAAGAAGATCTGGATTGGAAACTTGAAACAATGACCGTCGAAGCCGTTGATGAGCTAAAATCGTCTTTTAAAGGACGTGAACCCGTGGCAGAGACAATGTTGAAGCATGAAAAAGCAAGCAGAGAAACCTATATTGTTAATAAGGTGTTTTACAATGATGCGTATGTATTAACTGTTGAACATTACTATGAAGACGGATCAATACAAAGAACACCCGTTACATTTGTCTTAGAGAACGAAAAATGGAAACTTACCGATAAATTTTCAAATGATGAAAATGTTAACCAATATTCAGTGTATCATAAACGGGCTTCCGTGGTTCGTCAGGCTGTGCCGACTTACAGCAGGATCCGGTTTGATAGTGAAACCCGGCGGTTTTCATCCGATATGGTCATTTTTAATCAATCCGGAAAAGAGCTTCGGGGTCCGGTCTGGCTAAAGATTAAAATTCTTCAACCCTCTGACGCGACACTGGAGAATGCAGACGGCACTCATTTTAACGAGCCCTACCTAGTTCTGCTCGATGAAGACGGCATCTGGCCTGCGGGAAAGTCGCTTCCAATTAAAACCTTGTTTTTTACCAATCCGGCCGGGCAGAAAATTACCTTTGAGGATGAGGTCTTTGCCGTTGTGCCGGAAGAGGACTCTTAAATTTTAAGGAGCTTAAATCATGCGATTATTCAAACATGTTCTGCTTATTTTTTGTGCGTTTTTCTTAAATCTTGACAGTGGCCTGCAGGCAGCCCCCATTGATTTAACCGTTACCTCCGGCGGGTTTGCCGTTTCGGATCCGGCATTTGTCAGTTCCGGACCCG
This sequence comes from Desulfobacula sp., assembly GCA_028280105.1. Lineage (GTDB taxonomy): Bacteria > Desulfobacterota > Desulfobacteria > Desulfobacterales > Desulfobacteraceae > Desulfobacula. The sequence goes on from JANQML010000213.1 coordinate 1,130, forward strand.
ATAATAATGATGCGGTTTTAACCGAAGACGATCTCTGGGGTCTTACCTGGCTTTCCAATGATCCTTTTCTGGGTGATCCGGGAATCGTTGTGTCGCTTAATGCAAGCAACTTAACCTTTGATCTGGCATTTTCCACATCCGGAAACGACAGTTTTGAAGTCAAACTGCTGGATGCAACCGGCGGTGCGCCCCTTTTTAGTTTATTTCACGATGGTGATGCGTTGGGTCCGGGATCTTTCTTTTATGACAATGTCAGCATTGACCTGATTTTGCTCAACCTTACCGGGGATACCATCGGACTTGATTTTTCACTGGTGTCCGGTTTTACGGATTTAACTGTTGATGCTGTCTTGACCATCGCCAATGTCTCAATTAATGAAACCCTTACGCCTATACCGGAACCGTCCACACGGCTGCTGGTTTGCCTGGGGATGGTAGCCTTTATCGGGTATATGAGAAAAGAGACTTTGCACACAAAAAATACAAGACATAATCGGTGTTAAGCTCATTCATTTAAAGAGCTGGTCTGTTGTGCTTAAAAAACACTTTAATTTTTGTTGAAACTTATCGATAAAAATCCAAAATAGTTTTATATTTTTCTATTTCCTTAGATACGGCAGATCTATCCACCTCATTTAGAGTTGTGATTAATTTTTTCCAGACCTCTCTTTCTCCATGGTTTATTTGCAGCGATTTTCTGTAGTAATATACTGCCTTTTTCATATCCCCCATATTCCGGGCATGATCCCCCTGCATGCTATACTTATGGGAGACGCCAAAGGAATCTTTTGAAATCATATTAAGGTATTGGTTCGATTTGTCGGAATCACCTTTGGACCGGTAAAATCTTGCAAGGGATAAGTTTGCAAAAGCTGAAAAAGGCTTATTCATTTCAGATGATATTTCCCAATATTGAATCGCTTCCCGGATACGCCCTTTGTTTTTAAGCACGACGGCATGGGTATTATAATATGCTGTTACATCATCTGTCCCTGTAACCGGTAAGAACTCGATTATGAAAAAAACAATGGCGACTGAAAATAAAAAAGCCATTTTTTTATATCTCTTTTGACCGGCAAGCAAAATTAATTTTTCTATACCGTAAACAGCAGCAGGAATGAGTATGACAAGCATTGGGAGCCGGTATCTTGTATTACAAAAAAAAATAATAAGGCTCAACCCGTATACAAGAAAAATCAATGTGCCGGCGGAAATTTTTTTATTTTCGCCAAAGCCTGCCATGAGCCCAACGATTCCAAACGGCAGGATTACCCAGAATCCAATCATGGGTAATCTGAAAAATTTAACATGGTCACTCATAAATCCGATATGGTAATGATCACCGGCTTCAAACCGGTTAAAAAAGATCAGTGTTTTTTGTAATATTTTATAGAAAAAAGCATCCGGTTGGTTGACTGCATATTCAACAACCACCTTACTCCAAAATGAAGACGCTTCCTGGGAAGAAAGTGATTTGCCCGCTCTTCTGCTTGCTTCAATATTAAATTGGATCCCTTGTTTAATCGGGGCTGGTGAAGCAAAGGACACGGGTCTATAATAAGGAATTTTATTATCCGGGTCATTCCCGATAAAAAGGTTGAATCCTGTCTGGGATGTGGTTAGAGCAATTTTTCCTGTAACAAGATAATTTCTCAGAACAAAAGGAGAGATGGCTAAAATAAACCCGATGGTCAAAATCAGTGTGCCGGCACAGATCTTTTTTACTGAACGTGCTTCAAAATAGCCGGTTACAATTAAAAAAAGATAAACAATGGGGACAACAACAAGGTAATTGGGCCTGATATTAACCATCAGCCCGATAAAAATACCAAGGACAGCATAGGGCCATACCCGGGATGGATAATTCATGGTTTTTAAAAAAAACCAGACAAAAACAGAAAAGAGGAATATGGATAATGACGTTTTTAAGGGAACAACACTGTAAAAAATAAACGGTGTATAAAATACAGAGACGGCAAATGCAAAAACAGCCGTTCTTTTCCCTTTAAGCTCAAACCCGACAAGCCCAGTAAACAGGCATGTAAGGGCACCGAAAAAGACATTTGCAACTCTTAGAATATTAATGTCGGGAGTAAAAATTTTATATAAGAGAGCCATAAAGTATGCAGGCAGGGGAGCAAATTCATAAACCGCTTTAGAATTCCAGGTTCCGTTAAGGATTTGAACAGCCAGATGATGGTATATCTTTTCATCCCAAAGCATATAATCGTAATAGATACTGTTTTTGATGGAAATAAAGGCAGCTATTCTTATCAAAAAGGCAAGGCAGAGCATTCCTGCCATAATAATGATAAAATTATGCCTGGAAATCTTATCTGTTTTTTTTACCCGGTTAATAATCGTATGTCTTTCGGTGACCTGCGCATCGTTAAAAATTGGAACATTTCAAGACTACAAAATTTCTCACAAATTCAATTGATTTAAATACAACTCAAAGTTCTCTTTTTGGTGCTTGACGATGGTATCAAGTATAAACCCGCTGAACAGCGAAAGAATTGATATTAACATTAAACCGGTAGAAAGAACGGCAGAAGGGACTTTGGTAATGTAGTCGGTTTTTAAAAATTCAACAACAACCGGTATTCCAACCAGCAAACCAAACGAAAAAAAAATAAAAGAGATGAGTGAGAAAAATATCAACGGTTTATAATCTTTAAAAATCCATAAAATGCTCTTTAAAATAAGCGTGCCGTCAGTAAAAGTGTTCAATTTAGAAAAACTGCCTTCGGGTCTATCCCGATACTCAATGGGTAATTCTTTTATTTTAAATTTTTTATCCAAAGCATGCAGGGTCATTTCAACCTCTATTTCAAACCCATTGCTCGTGACAGGCATCGTTTTGACGAATTTTTTGTTAAATACCCGATAACCGCTCATAATATCTTTTAAATCCGATTTAAACAGCTTGTTAATGAGCGCCCTCACCAGATAATTTCCAAATGTATGAAAACTTCTTTTATTTGCCTTTATGTAGGAATCATTTGAAAGCCTGTCTCCGACTACGATATCAGCAGTATTTTTTTTAACAGGGATTATAAGCTGATGGATGAATTCAGCCGGATATGTATTATCCCCATCAACCATTATATAAATATCAGCGTCAATTTCTCTGAACATACGGCGCACAACATTGCCTTTTCCCCGGTTTGATTCATGTGATACGATTGCACCTGCTTTCTGGGCTTCAATGGCAGTATTATCAGACGAATTGTTATCATAAACATAACAGATTGCCCCGGAAAGTTCTCTTTGGAAATCTTTTATTACCCTTTTTACAGTCTGCTCTTCATTGTAACATGGAATCATTACAGCAATATTCATATTTAACCTGAAGATTTTATGAAATTAAAAGAAAGAGATAAAAATTTGCATTGCATTCACTTTTTGCCGGTTTTAAAATTTTGATGATCAACAAATCTGAAGGTGACGGACAAAAAACGGCCGGTGTTCATCTTCCCTATGGCTGACATACAAAATCGTACAGGCGGTTTTTTGGGTCATCTCCTCTAAAAAATCGAGCAACGCCTTTCGATTGGCTGCATCCAGACCCTGGGTGGGTTCATCCAGGATCAGCAAAGCCGGACGTTTGATCAGGGCCCGGGCGATCAGGACCAGTCGCTGATCGGCAAATGTCAATTCCCGGAACGGCATCCCTGCCTTGTCTGCCATGCCCAGGTAGCCCAGCCACTTTTCCGCTTCAGCTTCCTGAGCGGGGCTGTACGGCTGGTACAGACCGATGGAATCAAAGAGCCCGGAAATAATACAGTGGATCACCGGACCGGGGATATGATAATTCCTGTGGAGTTCCGGGCTGACAATCCCCATCCTCTTTTTAAGCTCCCAGATGGATTCACCCGTTCCCCGCTGAATATTAAAAATTCTTAAGTTGTTTTGATAACAGGCGGGATGATCTCCGGTGATCATATGAAGCAGGGTGGACTTGCCGCACCCGTTGGGGCCGGTGACCAGGGTATGGTCACCCCGGCGGATCTCTAATGAGACCCCGCTGAAGACAGGGCTGCCGTCATACCCGGCGGTGCCGTTTTCCAGGTAAACCAGCTCCTCCGGGCGGCCGGTCTTTTCCGCGGCATCGGATATCCCGGTACTCCCGTCTCCCGGCGGTTCGATCCTCCCGGAGCCCGGTTCATTTACCAAAGGCGGCTTGTCCCGTTTGAACAGATCGGCAGCCGATACATTGAAGTCCGGGGCAGCCTGAACCATCCTAGTTTCAATCTCCTCTCGCACTGCTGAAAGGGGCCCTTGGATTGCCAGTTGACCGTCCGACACCAGGGCCAGGTGACTGCACCAGAACGGAATATCGTCGGGATTGTGGACAAAGAGCAACAGATTGACCTGTTGGGTGTGGAGATGTTCCAGCGCCCGGTTCACCTCTTTACGGCTCTGAACGTCCAGCCCTTCAAACGGGGCCTGGATAATCAGTGTGGAATTCCCTTTTGTTATCTGGCCCAGAATCAGCAGTTTCCGGGTCTGCCCCGTGCTCATCCGGCGATAGCCCTTGTCCAGACAGGCTGTCATGCCAAAGGCTTCAATCAACTCCAAATGGGCATCGGTATTGGTTAAAAAATCCCGGCCCAGGGTTCCCGGGTCGGGCCGGTCCAGGTAGTCAGTATCATCGTTTTTTAACTCCTGTTCATAGATCTGCTGCTGCTCCTTAAAACTCACCCACCCGGTTGAACCGGGCAGTTCCAGCGTATCTGCAAAGACCTTCTCTGTTTTACCGCAAACCAGATCAAAAAATGCCCGGATCCCGGACCGGTTGGCACCAATCACACACCAGGACTGGCCGGGTTTGACGTGAAATGACGGGATAAAAATCTGATCGGACCGGGCATTGTGTATTTTCATGATTTATTTTCCCACCACCGCTTTAAGCCGGGCCTTTCCGCTTTTCGATACCATCAGGACGGCAATCCCCTCGGTCTGTAAGTCCTTTTCAAGCTGGAGCGCCTTTTCTTTAGGCGCAAAAAAGGCCTCAATGCCGTATCTGATGCGAACCGTCTGATGCCGGCTTTGAACCCGCCCCCTTAAAAAGAGACCGTGGGCAGGTTTTTCAAGCACGACCCTGTCAAACTCATGCAGATCGTCTTTGCCGGGTTTGAGCAGGACATAAACGATCTCACCGTTTCTCAGATCATTTTTATCCGGTATCTTTTCAGCGTCCACCCGGGAAAACGGATAGGCCAGCCGGGCATAGTTTCCCCTGAACAACGACCGGGGATCCACGGGAACGGTCTTGACCCGGATCTGTGTTCCGGTCCAAAGGGGAAGGGCCGAACTGACCACCATCCCGGTGAGAACAACACACTGGAATCCCAGGGCCAGAATCAACGCAACTCCTATTTTCTTTTTCATACCCGCTCCTCCACATGCCGGTGTTTTTTCCAGAACCGGGCCGCGCCCAAGAGCAGGACGGCAAAAAAGAGAAACAATGCCGCTCCACCGATATAGTCCCCGATCAGATCGATATACCGCATCAATGCCGTAATCAGAATTGCGGCAATGCCCAGGAAAAAATAATGGGAAATCCCCTGGTTGATGCCGGCCATGATCAACCGGATACCAACGGCCACCAGCATGCAATTGTAAACGATCTGAAAATAATGGGCATGGGCCGGATCCTTTGAAATCAGTACCGCACCGGTGGTCAATCCGTAAACGGCCAGAAGCGATATCACCGGAACTGTTTTTCCGATCCTGTGGGCCGTAACCAGGGCTGCCGCTGCGAGTATTCCGGCAAAGACGGCCATGGAAAGGGTGTGGTCAAAGGCGGCATCCAGCAGATCATGCCAGGGCTCTTCAAACCCCATCACCACCATCAGAACCAGACCGAACCGCAAACTCCAGAGTGAGAGAAGCGCGCCATAGTCTTTTGCCTTTGAGGACCGGATTCTGTTCAGCCAATGGCTGAAGGTGTAAAGGAGAATAAAAAGCGCCACACTGACAAACAGATGCTCGGCATAAAAATCAAAGAACCGGCCCTCCCGCCAGAATGCCGACAATGACCATTCAACCCAAATCCCGACGGCGGCCACAACCGTCAGAAAGAGGACCATGCTCTGTTTTCCCGCAATCAGTGTATAGATGCCGCCCGCAAAAAAAACGGGGAAAAGTGCGGGATAAAACCCCAGATCCACCTGCATGAAAAACCAGATCATGCCGAGCACCAGGGCCTGGAGAGTCACCCAGGGGCTTTTGATCAGCAGCCCCAGGGGCAGACTGCCCAGCGCCCACCAGAAAACACCGTCCGGCATATGTTCACCCAGATGATAGATCTGCGCGATCAGGATAATGGAAGCACCGTAAAACAGGTTGCCCAGCAAAAAGATACCGGCTGCCCGCTCCTGTCTGCCCTCCATATAATATTTTACCCCCAGGCCCTGGGTGACCATGGTTATCAGGATCAGCCCCCCCATTCGAACGGCCCTCGGGATCTCCTCCCAATTGGCCCCCAGCAATGTGATCACGGCCAGGCCCACAAAGAGATATCCCAGCCCGATCAATACGTTATAGCCTGTTGTTCCCTGCCGAACCCGGTCATAGTCTGTTCCGTACCGGGCGCAGATCCGGCGGGCCTGAGCCGGGGTGATAATCTGCGCTTCCACCCATTCACAGACTTCTTTTGCCATATCGTTTTTCAGCAGCCGAATTAAACGCACAATGGTTTCTCCTTAAAACGCTTTGGAAAATATACGGATTTAAACATGCACCGTCCGCATTGACAAGTCAATGATTGCTTTTATATTTTCAGATAATTGCCAGCCCGTCATCCCTGCGGGAAACGGATCTGTTTAAATGCCGCCGCGGGATTCAGGTATGGACATCTCACCGGCAATCACGTAAAATTGAGAGTAACCTATTTAAAGAGGAACCTATCTGTGTTTGTTGAAAACATTACGTATCCTGCAGCCCTCCTGGCCGGGCTGCTCTCTTTTTTTTCACCCTGCATCCTGCCGCTGATACCGGCCTATTTTTCGTTTATCACCGGATTGTCCCTGGATGAATTGACAGAGAACAGCACACAAACCCGTAAAAGAGTGATTCTGTCCACCCTCTTTTATGTGGCAGGGGTCTCTTCCACCTTTATTATGCTCGGCGGTGCCGCATCTTTCCTGGGAAACCTTCTGGCTGAATATGACTGGGTTCTGAGGTATCTTGGAGGCGCCATCGTCATCGTTTTCGGCCTCCACATGCTGGGTGTGATCAATATCCATGTCATGAATTTTGAAAAGAAAGTCATTATCAAGGAGAGACCAATTCACATGTTGGGGATCTTCTTTATCGGCATGGCATTCGGGGTGGGATGGACCCCCTGTATCGGCCCGATCTTTTCAGCCATCCTCCTCCTGGCCGGGCAAGAGGGATCGGTTTTTAAAGGGATCTCTCTTCTGACGGTCTATTCGGCCGGATTTGCCGTTCCCTTTCTGGTCATGGCGGTTTTTATCTCTTCGGTGCTGAACCTGGTCAAATCCCTGACAAAATATGTGAACCTGCTCAACAAAACAGCCGGCACCCTTTTGGTCCTCATCGGATTGCTCCTCATTTTTGATAAACTGCGGTTTTTAACCCCTCCGGTCTGATCCGGGTTTTTTTCACTTCCCATGGCACATCAACCAGGACAGTTTACCGGTCTGATCACAGTTACCACCCTCAGCAAGCTGCTGCTCAATACCTCCCGGCGGTTAATCTATCCCTTTGCACCGGAGATTGCCCGGGGACTGGATGTATCACATTCCGCCGTCACCTCCGTGATTGCCGTGAACCAGGCTACCGGGATTTTGGGCCCGGTGTGCGCCAGTTTTGCCGACCGGTACGGGTACCGGCTCTTTATGCTGGCCGCCCTGGCCATGCTCACCATTGCCGGCTTTATTTTGGGCATGATCCCGATCTACTCCGTTTTTATCATCTCAGCTTTTTTAACCGGATTTGCCAAAAGCATATTTGATACCAGCCTCCAGGCCTATATCGGGAATGTGGTCCGGTTTGAGAACCGGGGAAAGATCATCGGGATCACCGAGCTGTCATGGGCCGGTTCCACCCTTTTGGGGATCCCTTTAACCGGACTTGTAATAGAGCGGTTTTCATGGCAGACCCCGTTTTTTATTATCGGCGGCCTCTCCCTTGCCTGTCTGCTGGTACTCCTGATCGTTATGCCGAAGATCCATCCGGTTCAAAAAAGCCGGGAGAAAAACCGTCCCTCTCTGGCCGCCAATTGGAAAAAGATTTTAAAGAACAGAGAGGTACTGGCCATCCTCGGGTTTGCCTTTTTTATCTCCCTTGCCAATGATAATCTGTTTGTGGTTTACGGTATCTGGCTGGAACAGACCTATCAGCTCTCCCTGGTTTCCATCGGGTTGGGCACCATCCTCATCGGGTTGGCGGAACTCATGGGAGAAGGATTCACGGCCGCCTATTCCGACCGCCTGGGGCTGAAACGCACCATTATCATCGGCACTGTTCTGTGTACGGCTTTCTATTTTATCCTGCCCCTGGCCGATATCGGCGTGGGACCGGTGCTGACCGGCCTTTTTCTGATCTTTTTCACCTTCGAATTTGCCATGGTCACCACCATGAGCCTGGCAACGGAGCTGGTGCCTGAACTCCGGGCATCCACCATGTCCGCCTTTTATGCCGTTGCCGGTGTCGGACGGGTGATCGGTGCCTTTTCCGGCGGTCTTCTCTGGGACCAGTCGGGAATCCTCTCTGTCAGCCTCTTTTCCGGCGGCTGCATGATCCTGTCACTGGCCTGTTTTGCCCTGGGATTTTTCCCGGCCAGAAAGGTTTAAACCGGGTATTTCACGGATCGATCTTGCCTTGGCTGTCAGGCAGAGGCAGACCGTCAGGTGTTAATGGGTTAAAATCATACTGATAAATCCGGCGGCCCGGTCGGTTTTCGGGTTATCAAAGAATTCATCCGGTTTGCCGGTTTCAACGATTTTTCCCTCATCCATGAACAATACCCGGTCCGCCACTTTTTTCGCAAACCCCATCTCATGGGTGACCACACACATGGTCATGCCTTCGGAGGCCAGGTTCACCATCACATCCAGTACTTCGCCGATCATTTCCGGGTCCAGGGCCGATGTGGGCTCGTCAAACAACATCATCTTCGGCGACATGGCCAGCCCCCTGGCAATGGCCACCCGCTGCTGCTGCCCGCCGGACAATTGAGCCGGATAGGACCGGGATTTTTCAGTAAGGCCCACCTGATCCAGTTTTTCCATGGCGATCTTTTCCGCCAGGGCCTTGTCCATCTTTTTCACATTTACCGGTGCCAGCATGATATTCTGCAACGCCGTCATATGCGGGTAGAGGTGAAACTGCTGGAATACAAATCCGATTTCCGCCCGGAGCCGGGTTAAATTGGCGGCCTTATCGTGCACCGGTGTATGATTGACAATAATTTCCCCCTCTTGGATCTTTTCCAGCCGGTTAATACAACGGATGAGCGTGGATTTTCCCGAACCGCTGGGTCCGCAAATGACCAATACTTCCCCGGTGGAAACCTCCAGGTTGATATCATTGAGCACATGGAGTTTGCCAAACCATTTGTTTACATTTTTAAACGTTATCATATGTTCCATGGTTTTTCCTTTGATTAGTTCCCGTAGCAAAACGGCTCCTTTTGTCCGATTTCTGCGTTGGATGAAAATTTTAAGCTTCAAAATACGCCATGTATTCCTGCAGTTAAAATTTTCATCCGTCTTGAACTCGAATCAAACCTATTGTTTTTCTAGAGGAACTGATTAGACCGCCACCTTTCGTTCCAGATAATTGGAAAGCAGGATTAAGGGATATGAGATGACAAAATAAAGCGCACCCACCAGTGAAAACACCATCAGCCCTTCGGGAATTCTCACCACCGTGACCCAGCCCACCCGGGTCAATTCCATCACACCGATCACCGATACCACAGAGGTGTCTTTTATCAGCAGGACATATTGTCCCACCAGGGGCGGCAGAATCACCTTCATGGCCTGGGGGAGAATCACCAGCCGCAACTGCTGGACCAGAGAAAGCCCGGATGATGCCGCCGCCTCCCACTGCCCCCTGGGTATGGAGGAGATACCGCCGGCCACGATCTCACAGATAAATGCCGACCCCATGATGGTCATGGCCAGCAGGGCTGCCGGAAAGGCTTCCAGCTGAATACCCCATTCCGGCAGGATGAAAAAGATAATAAAGACCTGGACCACAAAAGGCGTTCCCCTTACAAAAGAGACATAGACACCGATGAGCCGTTTGATAACCAGATTCCTGCCCGACCTGAAGATGCCCAGGACGAATCCGAGAATCGTACACGAGACAAGGCTGATAAAGGCGATCTGAACCGTCATCCACAACCCTTTGAGAAAAAACGGAAAGATCTCCACCAGCCGGCTGAAATAGAACGCCATCATATCAATAGACCTCCCTGAAGATCAGTTTCCGCTGGGACCAGTCGGCCAGCGCCTTGAGAACAAAATAGATGCACATATAGAAGAAGGCCACGGTGAAAAACGCTTCCGAAGGCATGAACCGCTCCGAGGTCATGGTCTGGCCGCACCGGGTCAGTTCTGCCACCGATATCAGCGAAAGGAGCGCGGAATCCTTTACCAGAACAATGGATTGGCCCAGCAGGGGCGGAATGGTGACACCCAGGGCCTGGGGGAGGATGATAAACCGCATCCGCTGGACGTAGTTGAGCCCCGAAGAGATACCGGCCTCGACCTGGCCCTCGTCCACCGAGCTGATTCCGGCACGGATGATTTCCGCGATATATGCACCTGAGTTGAGGGTCAGGGCCAGAATACCGGTTTGAATCTCGGGAATCCGCACCCCCAGTGTCGGCAGGCCAAAATAAAGAAAGTAGATCTGGACCAGCAGGGGGGTGGAGCGGATGATTTCAATGTATGCGATCGACGGATACCTTAAAAGTTTTAAAGGGGATATCCGGCAGGCGCAGGCGATCACCCCGGTGACCAGGGCCAGCCCAATGGATACAATGGAAATTAAAAAAGTGGTTCTCAAGCCGCCCAAAAAGAGGGGCAGATACTCAAATATGACTCTGAAATTAAAATCCGCCAGCATGATATGATCCGTTTTGTTTCGGGCATTTCCCTTTGCCGGGAAAATCCCATGGGGTTGGCCCCTGAAAAAGCCGGGGAATATTTCGATCCGTTAAACAAGATTCAACCCCTCCGTTTAAACGGAACGGGCTGAATCTATGATCTGAATCCGCCGCATCAATCAGTGGTCTTTTTTCCACTCGGTTCCTTTCAGCCAGTAAGTAATATTTTTCTCATAGGTCCCGTCGGAACGAACCTTTGAAAAATAGAGATTGATCCACTGCCATAAATTGATGGATTCGTGCTTGACCCCGAATGCCAGCGGGTCTTTGCCCTGCCCCAGGCGCTTATCCAGCAGGCGGACGGAATTGGGCGGAAAATCCGGCAGCACCGTCAATACGGCAAGGTCATCGTTTACCCCGGCATCCACGTGGCCGGCGATCAAAGCCTGGATGATCATTCGTCCGCCGCCCTTATAGGATTTGATTTTAGCATTGGGCAGATACTGCTTGGCAATGGTTTCACCGGTGGAACCCAAAAGAACCCCGACTGTGACATCGGGTTTGTTCACATCTTCAAGGGTCTGATAATCCTTTTTCGTGCTGGTGAATATACAGGGTTGCACCTCAATCCAGGGGTCTGTAAACGAAATTTTCAATGCCCGTTTTAAGGTGGGGGTCATGTCGGCGGCCAGGATATCGGCCTTTCCGGACAGGAGCGCCGGAATCAGGCCGTCCCAGTCAAAGTCCAGCACCTTAAGCTTTACCCCCATGGCATCTGCCATTCCTTTTGTAAAATCGATCATAGAACCGGCATGTTCTCCGTTTTTATTGATAAATGCATAGGGAGCGGCACCGGATTGAACGGCAACCCGGAGTTCTCCGCGCTTCACGATCTCGGAAAGTGTTCCGGCAAACGAGATGCCGGAGAAACATACGGTCATCACCAGTGCCAGTGCGAAAGCCAATCGTTTTCTTTGATTCATTTTTCTCTCCTTTTTTGTTGTTTGCGATCCCAATGTTTATTCCTGTTCAAGCACCCTTGTCTCTTCCCGGATATGGATGCCCCTTTTTTTCAGGCCGTCCATGAAGGGTTCAAAGGGGATATCCGTCATGGGCGACAACACGCCCTTGGCATCAATCTCACCGGCGGCGATCATTCGGGCGACAATGGCGGCCGTGTACCCGACCCCCTTGCTCATGGCCATGATTCCCGTATCAAGGTCTCTTTCGATCAGCAGCGTGCTGGTCAGACGGATCCGTTTTTGATCTTTGATCCCTTCAAACAGATTCACCATGGCGGTGAGATCCTTTTCGTCATCCCGGTAGACCAGCTGCGGCCCCAGATGTTTGTCCATAAAATCCATGGGAGAGATATCCCCATTCAACCCCTTGACCGGTTCATTGCTTAAAAATCCCAATTCCTTCAGGGGATTCCAGAACGCACTCCACCCCGGCCACCTCAGGGAATACCGCCCGGTTTCATTAACAGTATCCGCCACCCCCAAAAGATGGATGAAATGTACGGCATCTCCGTTGGGGACGGCTTCCAACTCTCCCAATCCCGGAAAATCAATCGTATGAACATAGGCCGGGTCATGCTGGTGCCGGGCAGGGATATCGATGATCCTTTTATCTCTGACAATCCTGCCGTCCCGCACGGTTGAGCTGAGCACCCCCCTCCATATCCAGGACAACTTATAATTCAGGGGATTGGTGCAGGCCGCCTTTTCCGGAAACCCGCCGCAATAGGAGTTGATCACATGGAGCTCATCAAACCTTCGCCTTGCATCCCCGTAAATGACCAGATCGATTCCCGGGTCAAGTCCGCATTCCGGCATGATGGCAATCCCGGCCTCTTTTGCCAGTGAATCCAGTTCGGTATGACCGTTGACATAATTGGTATTGACCAGACTGACACGGGTTTCCAAGGCAGCCCGGTTCACCGCCTCTTTAAACGCCTTTGGTAGAAGGTCAATCACCACATCAACCTGTTGATACAGATCAACCAGCGATTCTTTGTTCCGGGCATCCACTTTTTTGCAGGTGACCTTATGCCTGTCGATATAAGGTTCTATCTTCACCCATTCGTCAAAATCGACATCTGCACAGATAATATGGCTGACCAGAGGATCGGAGGCAAGATCGTAAACAGCCGTCCGTCCCTGGACCCCGCACCCGCCAAGCACAAGAATTTTCATAAGCCCCTCTTAATCTTTAATGTATACATAACCGAGCACTATCCGTTTCCGGAACGTACGTACGCTTCCAAACTGCAATCTGTTGCTTTACCGGGTGCGCTCAACCCCGGCTGTGCCGCCTGCTTCTATATCTTTAAAAACAACTGCTCAAATGTTGTCCGGACATGCTGCCTCATCAGGTTCCCCGCCTTTTCCTCATTCCTGTTTTCAATGGCCGCCGCGATCTCCATATGCTGCCGGGGACCGGTTACCTGGCCGTCTGCCTCTTTAAGCCCGCTGTAGTAAGTATCAAAAAAGAAAATATAGGTGTGGGAGCGCCAAAAGGCATGGCGGCAATACTGCTCCAGGTATTTATTCCGGCTCATCCGGGCGATACCCAGGTGAAAGTTTTCGTTTATGGTCAGATAGACCATCTTGGCCTCCCGGGTTCCCGGGTTTTTAAGATCATTTTCCCGTTCAACCAGGCGGTACAGGGATTGAACCCCTTCGTCCGTTGCATACCGGGCGGCAGATGAGGCAGTCACCCCTTCGATATGTTCCCTGGCATAGAAAAGATGCTTGGCATCTTCTGCGTTTGGCAAGGGAATAAAACACCCCTTCTTCTTTTTCTTGTCCAGAAACCCTTCGGCAACAAGCTGCCCCAGGGCGTGCCGGACCGGAGTCCGGCTCAATTCCAGAAACCGGGCCAGTTCGGTTTCAAGCAGAAAATCACCCGGTTTAAAATGGTTTTCAAGAATCAGGCTGATGATTGCTTTATACGCATATTCATCCCGGTTGCTTTTTGACATTGTCTCTCCCATAAAAACTGATTAATGTACACATAAGTTAATCGATAGGGTCATGTCAATTGTTTTTTCTGAATTTCCGGAAGACCGTATCTTCCGGGAACCGCCCGGTTGTCCGGTCACCGGGCAATTAACAAAACGCCGGTCGTTCCCCGGTCTGCGCGGTCCTGCCGTCCGGCGACCGCCGTTATACGAGGCCTTGATCGCTGTCGCCGGTGACGAAATGTCGAACCTGCCCCTTGCCATGGGAACCGGAAAAATAGTATGGGATATGATTTATGACCAATCGTCTGTAAGCTGGTCGGAATGAACCGGTTCGACAAAAGGGGATGGAACGTGAACATAAGAACCGTACAAAAAGAGGATATCAAGGCATGCCACCGGATTGAACAGGCCTGCTTTGAATCAGGTGAAGCCGCATCCCTGAAGTCGATACAGGAAAGGGCCGCCGTCTATCCGGACGGATTTATCGTGGCGGAGATCGATCATTCGGTCGTCGGTATGGTCAACAGCGGATCGACAGACAGTGACGATATTACGGATGAAGCATTCAAAAAGCTGATCGGCCACACGGAAAACGGAAAAAACATCGTTGTCTTTTCCGTTTCAGTCCTTCCGGAATTTCAGGGCAAGGGAATCGCATCCGCTCTCATGAAACAATTTATAAAACGGGCCGGGCAATTGAAAAAAGACAAGATCCTGCTCCTGTGCAAAACAGACTTGATCCCTTTTTATAAAAGGCTTGGATTTGAGTATGGCGGCATTTCCGATTCCACCCACGGGGGAAGTAAATGGCATGAGATGGTTTTTCGCCTCAGTCCGATGCCGGACCAATGGGCCGGGCCGGATAAAATTCAAAACAGACCGTAAATCAAATGGATACCGGGGGAAATATGGGAATTAAAAAAGATTGGGACTTTGATGAGATCATCGACAGGAGCCATACCGTCTCCATGAAATGGGAACCGGATGTTCTGGCTGCAACCTTTGGAAAAGGAAGGGAAAATCTGTTGCCGTTGTGGGTGGCGGACATGGACTTCAAATCTCCCACCGTGGTCAGACAGGCCATGGAGGAACGGTTGTCCCATCAGATTTACGGGTATACCATGCCGGACCCGGCTTATGAGGATGCCGTGATATCCTGGTTTCAGCGCCGGCACCAGTGGGCGATCGAACGGCCGTGGATCCTTTCCAGTCCGGGTATCGTGCCTGCAACCAATTACCTGATCCAGCGGTTTTCCATGCCCGGGGACAAAGTATTGATCCAGACCCCGGTCTATTATCCCTTTGCCCAATCCATTGCCGGCAATGGCCGGGGCATTGTGGAAAATCCCTTAAAAATCAACGCGGGCCGGTATGAGATGGATTTTCAGGACCTGGAACTCAGGGTGAAAGATCCCGGGGTGAAAGTCGCCATCCTCTGCAGTCCGCACAACCCGGTGGGACGGGTCTGGGAACCGGATGAACTGGAACGGTTCGGCAACATATGCATTGATAACAATGTCCTTGTCTTTGCCGATGAAATCCATTGCGACCTGATCATGCCGGGGTTGAAACATACCTGTTTTCAGACCCTGTCGGACAAATTCGCCCGCCACTCCATTGCAGCCAATGCCGCCAGCAAGACATTTAACCTGGCAGGGCTGCATCAGTCCGCACTTATCATTCCCGATGACCGGCTGCGAAATGAATTTTCCATCTATAACCGGACCCTGGGAGTGAACCCCCGGGGGTATGGAACGCTTTTCGGATCCGTTGCCGCCCGGGCGGCATACGATCACGGTGAACCCTGGCTGGCGGATCTGATCCCTTACCTGCATGAAAATTTTATCTATCTCAAGCAGACCCTGGAACAGGGCCTGCCCGGGGTAAAAGTGTTTGATCTGGAAGGCACCTATCTGGCCTGGGCAGACTTCAATCCTCTGGGCCTGCCGCCTGAAACCGTCATAGAAAAGATTGAACAGGGGGCCGGTGTGGCCCTGGACCACGGGGACTGGTTCGGGGAAAACGGGGCCGGATTTGAACGGTTCAACATTGCCTGTCCAAGGTCCATACTAAAAAGAGCTGTTGAATCGATTGTGGACGCGTTTCAAAAATAGTATAAACCCAACAGGCACGGGGATAAATCCGGCAGGATAACCGGGCCGTATCGCTCCCTGCCGACCAGAGGGGTTGCCTTTTAAATTTTTAGCACAAGGACAGGATATACCATGGACAAGGAACAGGATAATCATGAGATTCTAAAGATGCTGGCGGATAATGAAAGGGCCGTTTCCGAGATATACCGGATATATGCCCGGCGGTACCCCGAACATAGAGAACTTTGGACGCAGATGGCAAAGGAAGAGATTCAGCACGCCCGTCTGATTGAAGAATTGTCAAAAAGAGACGACCTTCATATTTCAAAAACAAAGGAACGTTTCACCCCAAAGGTATTCAACATCTCATTCCGGTATCTGGAAGAGAAAACCATTCAGGCCCAGCGGGAGACATTGTCTTTTAAAGAGACCCTGTCCATTGCCCTGGATATTGAAACAGGGATGCTGGAAAGAGGCTATTTTAATATTTTCAAAGGGGATTCTCCGGAATTCCAGCGGACACTGGGTGCCCTGGACCGGTCCACCCAGAAGCATTGCAATAAGATCAGAACCCTTCTGGCACGCCAAAACCGGTCTTTTTTTTAATGGGAACTCAATAAACCCATCAAAAAAGATCTTAAATTGAAACTTAACTTTGATTACAGTTTTTTAGAGGATGATCAATCTTTAACTTTTAAAATTTTAACAATTGAAAAAGTGGAATTTTAAAGGCTTTTGCTATTTTGTTTAGAGTGCCCAATTTTGGATCGTGATTATATTTTCCTTCTAATTTCTGGATATGCTTGTAGCTAACCCCTGACTTTTCAGCGAGCTTTTCCTGAGTTAAATTATTCTGTTTTCTCAGTTCCACTATTCTTTTAGCCAATTTGTTTAACAAGACCTCATCCATCAGAATAATATAGAAAAAATTTTAAACACTTGACACCTCACGCGTGAGGAGTATATCAATATAACACCTCATTCGAGAGGTGTTGCTTAAGAAGACATAGAATGGACTTTTGTTT
>JANQML010000225.1 GCA_028280105.1 Desulfobacula sp.
ACCCGGTTCAACCAGTATGGACGGGGTTCCCTATATCCTGGGAACCGATGACCAGGGCCGGGATATTTTAAGCGGTATCATGTACGGACTTCGCACCAGTTTAGGGGTGGGGGCCTTGAGCGCGTTTTTCGCCCTGATGATCGGCAGTGCCCTGGGATTGATCTCCGCCTTTTTCGGCGGCCGGACCGACGCGGTTATCATGCGGGTGGTGGATCTCCAGCTCAGCTTTCCGGCCATCCTTGTGGCCCTGGTCCTGATGGCCATTCTCGGCCAGGGTGTGGATAAGATCATCATTGCCCTGATCATCGTTCAATGGGCCTATTATGCCAGGACCATCCGGAGTGCGGCATTGGTGGAGACCCAGAAAGAGTATATCGAGGCGGCCTCCTGTCTGGCGTTGAGCAATTACCGGATTGTTTTCCGCCATTTACTGCCCAATTGCATTCCCCCCATGATTGTTGTGGTCACGGTGCGCGTGGCAGCGGCCATCTCCCTTGAGGCCACCCTCTCTTTCCTGGGAATCGGTTTGCCGGTGACCGAGCCCTCCCTGGGACTGCTGATCTCCAACGGATTTGAATACATGCTGTCCGGCCGGTACTGGATCAGTTTTTACCCGGGCATGGCCCTGCTCTTTTCAATTGTAAGTATCAACCTGGTGGGAGATCATCTCCGGGACATTTTAAACCCAAGGCTGCAAAAATGACGGACCTGATAAAAATGGCAGACCTGATAAAAATGGCAGACCAGATAAAAATGGCAGACCAGATAAATACACGGCCCAACACGCTGGATGTGAAAGACCTGAAAACTTATTTTTTCACCGAAGACGGCGTGGTCAAGGCAGTGGACGACATCAGTTTCCATGTGGCCCGGGGGGAGGTCCTGGGCCTGGTGGGAGAGTCGGGCTCTGGAAAGTCCGTAACCGGGTTCTCCGTCCTGGGCCTGGTGGACCCGCCGGGACGGATCACCGGCGGGGAAATACGCTTTAAAGGAAAGGATATTGCCCATATCCCGGAAAAAGAGTTGAATCAGCTGCGCGGTGCCCGGATTGCCATGATCTTCCAGGACCCCATGATGACACTCAACCCGGTGCTCCGTATCGACACCCAGCTCATGGAGGCCATACTGGCCCATGAAAAGATATCCAAAACAGTGGCCAGGGACCGGGCCCGAAAGGCCCTGGAAATGGTGGGTATCCCATCGGCGTCCGAACGGCTCAAAGCCTATCCCCACCAATTTTCCGGCGGAATGCGGCAGCGGGTGGCCATTGCCACAGCCATCCTGAACAAGCCCGATCTGATCATTGCCGATGAACCCACCACAGCCCTGGACGTCACGATCCAGTCCCAGATTATCAATGTGGTTCAAAACCTGTGCAGGGAATACGGCACCTCTCTGATCTGGATCACCCATGACCTGACGGTCATTGCCGGCCTTGCCGACCGGATCTGTGTCATGTATGCGGGTAAAATCGTGGAACAGGGCAGTGTGGACGAGGTCCTGGATACACCGGCCCACCCCTATACCGAAGGGCTGATCGGATCGGTTCCCAGCCGGAACAAACGGGGTGAACCCCTTCATCAGATCCGGGGCATGACGCCTTCGCTGCTGAATACCGCCCAGGGGTGCCTCTTTGCCGACCGGTGCGACTATTCAACCGACCCGTGCCTGAAACAGGTCCCGCCCGTTACCCGGATGGATTCAGGACGGTCTTTCAGGTGCTTTAACCCCCGCCTCGAAGCCCGGCCGAAAGAACAATCCCATACATTAAACGGAAAGACTTGACAATGACAGACTCACATCCATCAAATCCGGCAATTCTCAAAGTAGAAAACCTGTCCAAACGATTTGTTAAACACCTCGACTTTATTGAAAAGATTGCCCAAAAACTGGGAGCCGATGTCCGTGAGGAGGTGGTGAATGCGGTGGACGATGTCACCCTGCATATCGGCAGGGGTGAAGTCCTGGGACTGGTCGGCGAATCCGGTTGCGGAAAATCCACCTTGGGCAGAATGATTGCCGGTATTTTGGAACCCACCCGGGGCAGCATCTTTTACAACGATATCGATGTCACAAAAATGTCCGCCTCCCGGGCCAGGGAGACGGCGCTCAAAATTCAGATGATTTTCCAGGACCCCTTTGCATCGCTCAATCCAAGGCTCCGGGTTAGGGAAATCATCGGCGAGGCCCCCCGGGTCCACGGGATTGTCAAACGGAGCGAATTGAATGATTATGTGGGCCGGGTCATGGAGCGATGCGGTCTTGATCCGAACTTTATGGTCCGGTATCCCCATCAGTTTTCAGGGGGCCAGCGGCAGCGGATCGGCATTGCCAGAGCCCTTGCCGTCAAACCCGATCTCATTGTGTGTGATGAATCCATTGCCGCCCTGGATGTGTCGATCCAGGCCCAGATCCTCAATCTGTTCATGGATCTGAAAGCGGATATGGATCTGACCTATCTGTTTATCAGCCATGATCTGGGGGTGGTCGAACATATCAGTGACCGGATTGCCATCATGTACCTGGGCCGCGTCGTGGAGATCGCCGAAACCGAAGCCCTGTTCCGGGGACCGTTTCACCCATACTCCCTGGCCCTCTTCAATGAGATTCCCCGGCTTGAAAACCGGAACATGGACTTTGATCCCATTAAAGGAGAGATTCCCTCTCCCCTGGATCCGCCGCCGGGGTGCCATTTTCATCCCCGGTGCCCTGTAAACACCGGGATCTGTAAACGGGAAGCACCTGCGCTTGAAGAACTTGAACCCGGACGGTTTGTGGCCTGCCACAATCCCCACAGGGAATAGAACCGCCCCATGCCGGGTCAAGTAAACAGATACAATACATACGGTTCCACAAACCATTCCATGCGATGCAGCACCGGACCCCGAAGATGAAACGATTAAAGCTGGTTGTCATAGCCGTTCAGGCCGGATATCTTAAAAAACTGGAAGGCCAGCTCACATCCATGTTCAAGGACCGGATTGAATTGCGCTCCTTTCAGCTGGGCATGCTGGACAAAGAACGGATCCATGCCGACGAAGTCGTCTTTTCCGCCATACCGAATCTGGACAAGCTGGTGAAGACCCTGTTTCCCGATATAAAAGGGTTTGTCCGGGCAGACCGGTCCGTCAACCTGGTCAATACCGGTGAGCTCCTCTCCCTTAAAAAGAACCGGCGAATCCTGGTGGTGGGGGATCATGAAGATGTCACCCGAAAAGTGATCCGGGAACTGGATCAAAGCGGTTTCAGTCATGACTATATTCCCTTTCACCCGGGTGTGGACCTCTCAACCCCGGTGGACTGTGCCATTACCACCGGTGAATTGGAACTGGTACCGGACCATATCAACCGTGTCATCAACATCGGGTTGCGCGTGATCAGCTTTGAGACAATGATGCGGATCAACCAAACCTTTCAGCTCGGCCTGACACCGGAAGCGCTCAACCGCCGATACATCCTCTCCCTGGTTCATGTCTCGTCAAATTGGCCGGTCTCCCGGAAAAACAAATATATCTCCAACTGGATCGGTACCCGGCAGGATGATCACCCGGATCAAAAATTCACTGAATTCATTGCCCAAAGCCCGGCCATGAAGGCATTTATTACCCATGCCAGATCCCTTTGCCCGGGAGATCACCCCATTCATATTGACGGGGCCATCGGTGTGGGGAAAAGACGGGTGGCCATTGCCATCCACAATGAATCCAAACGCCCGGCCGACCGTTTCTTCTGTATCAACTGCACCTCGGAGGGAAACCATCTTGAAAAAAACCTTTTCGGCTGGGAGAATGAAGACGGCATCTTCCCCGGTCTTTTAGAGACCGCCGGACAGGGGACGGTCTGCATTGAAGAGATCGAAGCCATGCCACCGGACCTCCAGGATAAGCTGGCCGCTTTTTTAACCGATCATTATCTGACCCGGAGCAACGGCCGGGAAAGCATCCCCTGTCCGGCCCGGGTGGTGACCACCTCTACCCTTCCCCTGACCCGGGCATTTTCCGAAAAGATCATCCGTCAGACCCTTTATCATCACCTGTCTTTACATGTCTGTACCATGCCTGCCCTTGCCCATCGGAAAGAGGATTTTGAACTGCTAATCCATAAATTTCTCACCCAGGATTTAAACCGGCCGGACATCCGGATCCAGGCATCGGCCCTGGAAATTCTAAAAGCCTATTCCTGGGAAGGGAATGTTCAGGAATTTTACAATGTCATTTTTCATCTGACCTGCCTGGGAGAAAACAGGATCACCAAAAACATGCTCCCGTTTTATATTTATCATTCTCAACCGGAGGGCGCACCGCCGGATACGGAAAAGGTTCCACAGATACGGCGGAGATTATACGGGAGCTGGAGAAAACCGGATTTCTTGACGAATATATTCAAATTCTGGGAGTCTATTCCCGGGGTAAACAGGAAAACCAGTCCTTTGGACGGGCCGTGGTCATCGAACGCCTGGCCGAAAACGGATTGACCATCACCAAACAAAAATTGAGACGCAGACAGGAACGCCTGAACGAACTGGGTTTGGTCCGCGTCATGAAAGGCCGGGCCGGTACCACCATCTCCCGGACCGGCGAACTCTTTTTAAACCAGGCAAAAAAGGGCAACACATGATATCTGTGCAACCATCCGACGTTGATCGCATTCTGGACGAAGCCATCCGTGTCCAGCAGATTCCCGCTCCCACTTTCCAGGAAAAACAGCGAAGCGATTATGTCTGCCAACGCTTTGTCAAATCCGGGTTGGCCCGGGTCACACAGGACCGGCTTTTCAACGTCTACGGCCGGATTCCGGGGCAAGGTGCGCCTCCTGTGGTGGTCAGCGCTCATCTGGACACGGTCTTTGATCTGCAGACCGACCTGACGATCAAGCAAGAGCCCCACCGGATCCACGGTCCGGGTATCGGGGATAATTCCCTGTCCGTGGCCGTCCTGATCTGCCTCAAGCAGATTGTTGACCGGTTTCCCGAACAGCCCCGGGGCGATATCATTCTCGTGGCCAATGCCCGTGAGGAAGGACTGGGGAATCTGGCCGGCATCAAAGCGGTGGTGGAAAGACTGGCGCCTGAGCACCCCAAAGCCTATCTGGTTCTGGAGGGTGCGGATCAGGACCGCCTCTACATCCGGGGTGTGGGATCACAGCGTTTCAAGGTAACGGTCACCACAAAAGGCGGCCATTCCTGGTCGGATTTCGGACAGCCCAATGCCATTCATCACCTGGCACGGGTGGCAGCCGCACTGGCGGACCTGACCCTGCCGGAGGATCCTAAAACCACGTTGAACATTGGTATGATCCAGGGGGGACGATCCGTCAATACCATTGCCGACAGCGCCTCCCTGCTCCTGGATCTGAGATCCGTTGATGAACAGTGTCTAAAAACCCTGGTAAATGAGGTCGCCCACCGGATCGATACCTTTGCCTGCGACGGCGTCCATCTATCACGGGAAGATATGGGGTCCCGGCCGGCCGGCGAAATAGATCCGGACGCCCCGCTGATCCGCCTGTGCAAACGGATATACGCAGACCACGGCATCACGGATCTGAAACTAAAGGCCGGATCAACCGATGCCAATATCCCGTTTTCCAAACATATTCCCGCGGTCTGTCTCGGATTGACTTACAGTGAAAACGCCCACCTTGAATCGGAATTTATAGAGACAGAGCCCCTGGGAACGGGCATATCCATCCTGGCACAGCTGCTTCAGCAGATCTGGAAGATATAGCCCGGAGAGACTCTACCCCATCACCCCAAACAGGTCCTGAAATAGAGCGGCTGATAGTATCTTTTTTTCCATCAATGCACTGTGCCCCCTCGACCTATCTCCATCCATGGAAAAGTATCAAAAAAACCGGGATTGACGTATCTGTGATTGCGTCATACCTTTTTATTAAATCATGAGTCAATCTGAGGGGGTCTGATGAAAAAAATATTGATTATATTGATCCTGATTGCGATGGCATTTCCGGCATACGGACATATTACCATCTATCCGGCTCAGGACAGGCAAGTCGTTTACGGAGAAAAAATCAGACGGGTGACCCCCACCTTTTGCAGGCCCATGGGAGAAGAGAACATCGGAATCTGCGTTCACTATAACATTAGACAATTCGAAAGACCTCATAACAGGCTGCTCTATTTTCGGTTTCCCAGGGATGAAATCTTTTTTGAGGATAAAAACCTTTATTATTATGGAAAAGAATCTAAAACCCTGCTGGCCCAAAAGGGAAACTGGGGGTGGCGGATATCAGCAGGAGTAAGCCTTAACAGGGCGATTCGAAGAATCCAGGGAGGGTATGAAATCTTCGTCAACATAGCAGTTGAAGATTAGATCATAGTGATTTATGAAACCGGCCGATCCCGTTGGACAGGCTGCCCGACCGGTTCATTTCCATCTGTATGCAAACCCCAGACCGCCTTTCTTTAGCTCTGTTTTATATGTATCGCCAATGCTTACTCTGTCAAAATAATGGTGGCTTACAAAAAATTTGTACAGCTTGCCGAAGTCATTTTCAGCATCCAGTGTAACGACCCGGGATCGCTGATCCTTACCTGTTTTAAATTTCCCGGTGACCTTTCCTTGGACAATCACTGTTTCCTGGGGCTGGATCAACGCATTTGCCAGTGATATATACGGGCCGGAAAACAGGGTCAGCAGTCCTCCGAAAAGCAGGGATAAAAGAGCCAGTTTCCATGGTTTCAGCGGGCCGCTTTTGATGAATGACCGGGGATATCTGAAAACGATGAATGGTTGTGATAGTATAGTCGAGTCGGACCGAGTAAGAGGCTTGTCAATTAAGGACATAGCCAAAAAAACACCCCTAAAAGGGGGCTATAATCGCTTTTTCGGGGCCAAAAAGAACATTATAGAACCAGATGAATATTCAAACAAACCAAGAGAGTGCGACTTTTGCCTTGAATTCCGGGCTGTAGTTTTTTCGTTTCTTTCCCATGTTGCTCTCCATTTTAAATATCAAATTAGAGCTTAGCACATTGTCCAGTTTTTTTAGAGTCTGCCGCACCCTGCGCGAGACCATCCAGCGCCATAACAGCCCCTGCCATGTTAATTATCTTGACATTGGTTCGACATCGAACTAAATAATTCTCCATGAATCCTGAAACCGATATCATCATATCATTGATTTCACGGATCCGGGAGAAGGCCAACCGGTTCATCATATCCGAACTGGCCGCCCGGGGCCTGGGGAACCTGAAGCCCATCCACGGGGATCTCCTTCTAGCCCTGTTCAGATATGAAAATCCCACCATGACGGAGTTGACTAAGATTATTGACCGGAATAAATCCACGGTGACAACCCTGGTGAATAAGCTGGTTCAGTTGGGATATGCCCAAAAAAAGCGGGATAAAGCCGATTACAGGAACTTTCGCATCTCTTTGACAAAAAAGGGGATGGCGTTGAAACCCGACCTGGTGGACATATCCCGGCGCCTCCTGTCAAAGGTGTACAAAGAGATGCCCCTGGAGGAGAGAAAAGAGGTGGTAAGGGGATTGGCGTTCATTAACCGGAACTGGTAAAAAATTTTACGAAATTAGTACGATATCGAACTAAAAATCCTGTTATGAATCACATCATACCGGATCACCTGGGAAAGGAGTTGAACATGAGTTTATTGGAGCGGATGGACAAACACGAGATCAGGGAACTCCTCGGTAAGTGCTGGATCACCCACGACGGGATGTGGTTCGCCCATACCCTCTCCGCCTACGGAATTGAAGAGGCCAACCGGCTCAACCGAGCTGCCATAAAATCCATGGCTGAGATCGAACTCAAGCGGTTCATGCGTATTCTGAATGTATCAAGGGATGATTTAAAGGCATTCCAGGATTTCAGGAAATTTTTTACCGGCGTCCAAAGCCTTCTGCTGCCTGATTTCATGAACGTGACCATTTGGTTTGAAGCCCCCGCCGGCATCCGATGGGCGTTTAGTGAAAAGGGGTGCTTCGCATACAAGGGCATGAAAAGGGCAGGCGTTGAAACAGACTACCGGTGCGGCCCCCTGTACCGGATTCAATGCTGGCTGAAAAACCTGGAGATTCCCTATGCCATGACGCCGGACATTACCACCTGTATCATGCCTGAAAAGGGAAGCTGTTCCGGACGGTTTCAATGTGAGTTCCGGTGAGCACCTTTAGTCTTAGATGAGGTCGGACCAAGCAAATTTTTGCAACCCTTTATTTTTAAAGAATTAAATTTTCCAAACGTGAAAAATATTAATCCGGCAATTAAATACCCGGTTCAAATGCAACATATTTGGTTTTAGGGTGTTTGAAATAGCTTGCAACTCTTCCCGGTGTTTTTTGAAGTTTCCGTAAATGCGACAGGTCTTCTTTGCTAACCTCATCGTTGCAAAAAGCGTGAAGGTTCCAGCTTCAAGGCGCCAAGGTCGCCGCTGTAGTAATCTACTGCAAAACCTTGGGAACGAAGAAGATGGGATCTTCACGCTTTTCCCGGAGGGTAAAATTTTTATGCAACGTTGAGGTTTATTCTGTTGTTATTAATTTAATTCCAAACAGCATAAAGATCATCCCCGCCATACGTTCAATGCACAACCGATATGCCATATATATCTTTTTGGCATTTTCATGTGAGAAAACAATAGAGACGAACGAATACCAGGCTGCTGAAATCAAACAGATATTAAGGACACAGACTATGCTGAACTGATAGGATGCGTCTTGAGGTATGGTTGCAGCAAAAAGGCTTGTCATAAATGCCGCTGTCTTGGGATTCAGAATATTTGTATACAAACCCAGTTTAAAGCATGAAACAGGTTTTTTTCGGGCGACCGTCTTATTTTGATTATTTTTTTGCGTCCGTTTGTTCAAAACCAGCAGTTTAAAACCGATATAAACCAAATAGGCTCCGCCAATTATTTTAAGAAAATAATAGATATACGGCATTGTTTTAAAGATAATGGATATCCCGAGAAAACCGGAAACCGCCCAAATAAATGTGCCGGTTACAATGCCTAAAACCGTGCATAACGATCGGTGCCGGTCTTCACCGACTGCGGTATGAATCGTGAGAAAAAAATTGGGCCCCGGAGTGACGGCAGCAACTATCCAAATTAAAGAAACAGAGAGTAAAGCATTTAAAGATTCCATATCGGCATTCCTTTTCCGTATCCAAAGAGGTTTTTATAGTTTTCAGGCCGGGTCAGTGAACGGTCCGGCAGACCTGGGAGATCGCTGCCTGCCAGCCGGTTTTCGGGCTGAGGCATGAACGGTAATTAATTGTGAATATGAATTCATTTTACAGATCACCGCCACAATTTAAAAATGCTGCCAATTCATCTGTTTCGTTTTCTGAAAAAACCCGGATACCATTCCGCTCCAGCCAGGCAACCGTGACACCGGAACCAGGCACCAAATCAGATGAAAACCGGCCGTTATAAACCATGTGCACCCCACAGGACGGACTTTTTTCTTTAAAAAGAGCCGCCCCCACCGCATGGGTCCGGGCGAGATCCAGGGCAATGGCCGCACCTTTGATAAAGGCATCGGTCACGTCATTTCCCCGGATATCCGTGACAACGGCGGTTTGATTCAAAACGCCAAGCGCTGTCCCGCCTGTAATCTCAGCCGGGTGCCGGGGAATGCCAAGTCCGCCGGCCACCTCCGGGCATACGGATATCAATCGGCC
The DNA here is from genome assembly GCA_028280105.1 of Desulfobacula sp. Classification (GTDB taxonomy): domain Bacteria; phylum Desulfobacterota; class Desulfobacteria; order Desulfobacterales; family Desulfobacteraceae; genus Desulfobacula. Next base: position 9,667 of record JANQML010000225.1, read on the forward strand.
CTCTGTTTGCCATCTTTCAATCCAGCCTCCGATGGGTACAGTTTTCCCGTCATACCTTACCCGTTCTCCTGCCAGACAGGCGCTGATTAGTATCTTCTTCATACGGGAACCATACCGGATTCTTCTGCTTTTGTAAAAAATAATTATTGACACCCCATCGATATCTATGCAATGAATTATTATTCATTTTTATATAAAGAAGAAAATATCGGCGGCATTTAACAAAAAAAACATTAAAAAAACATAACAATCTAATTTAATTAAAAATAAAAACATCAAACCTTATTATGACTACCAAAGCAAAAAAGATTTAACTGATAAAACGGTAATGAGCATTAATTCATTATCACATTTCAAGACCCCCCAAAAAGGAGGATAAAATGGCACAGGTTATTTCCGATCGAAGGGATATCGAATTTGTAATGCATGAGCAGCTTGACGCTCAGCAGCTTTCCGGGTTGAATGACAATTTTGCAGATTTCAACAAAAAGACCATCGATCTGATCATCTCCGAGGCAAGGAATTTTGCCGTGAAAGAACTGTTACCGGCAAACAAAGACGGTGACCAGGAGGGATGCAAGCTGGAAAACGGTGTCGTTATCACTCCGGATTCGTTCAAACGGCTTTACGAACTTTTCAACGAAGGGGAGTGGCTGGCCACCACGGAAACACCCGAGTGGGGCGGGCAGGGCATGCCCAGAACGGTGGCATCCGCTGCTGCCGAATATTTCAACGGCGCCAATTATCCGTTCATGATGTACCCGGGGTTAACCCAGGGAGCCGGTCACCTGGTGGAACATTTCGGCACCCGGGAACAAAAAGAAATCTATCTGAAAAATATGTATACCGGCAAATGGACAGGCACCATGCTTCTGACCGAACCCGGTGCAGGGTCGGATGTGGGGGCCCTTACCAGTAAAGCCGTTCCCAACGGAGACGGCACCTATCGCATCACGGGTGAAAAAATATTTATCTCCGGCGGCGACCATGATCTGGCGGAAAACATCATCCATCCGGTTCTTGCCAGAATCGAAGGGGCACCCGAAGGAACCAAGGGGATCTCACTTTTCCTTGTCCCCAAATACCGGGTCAACGAAGACGGCACGGTCGGTGAGTTCAATGATGTGATCTGCACGGGTGTTGAGCACAAAATGGGAATCCACGGCAACAGCACCTGTTCTCTCTCCCTGGGATCCAAGGGCGATTGCATTGGAACCCTTCTGGGGGAAGAGAACAAGGGCATGAAGGCCATGTTCCTGATGATGAATGCTGCCCGATTGCTGGTCGGTTTCCAGGGATTTGCCTGTGCCACCGCATCCTATATGTATGCCCTTGACTATGCCAGGAACCGGCTCCAGGGCAAAAACCTGCTTGAATTCATGAACCCCGATGCCAAGTCCGTTCCCATCTTCAACCACCCCGATGTCCGGCGTCAGTTGATGATGATGAAGGTCAATGTGGAAGGCATGAGATCCCTTCTCTACTTTGTCATGTTCTGCCTGGATATGTCCAAACATGCACCAACCGAAGAAGAAAGAGAACAATACAACGGATTTGTCGAGGTGTTAACCCCCATTGCCAAGGGCTATGTCACGGACCGGGCCTTTGAGGTCTGCAGCCAGGGCATGCAGGTATACGGCGGGTATGGTTTTATCGAGGAATATCCCATGGCCCAGCTGCTGAGAGACTGCCGGATTACCCTGATTTATGAAGGAACCAACGGTATCCAGGCCATGGACCTGCTGGGCAGAAAGCTCGGTCTGGATAAAGGTAAACCCATTATGAACCTGTTTGGTGAAATGCAGAAAGCCGTTGCCGCTGCCAAAGAGAATCCGGAACTTGAAAAAATGGCCGTCAAAATCGAAGAGGCGATGAACAAACTGGCGGAAGTCTCCATCCATATGGGTCAGACCGCCATGTCTGAAAAGGTATTGAATGCCTTTGCAAACGCCCACCCCTTCCAGGATGCAACCGGAGATATCACCATGGCCTGGATGCTCTTGTGGAGAGCCAATATCGCCGCATCAAAAATCGAAAAGGCCAAACGCAAAGACAAACCCTTTTACGGCGGCATTTTAAAAAGCCTTCAATTTTTTGTTGAAACCACCCTGCCGGTTACCATGGGGCGGCTCAACGCATTGATGAACACCAGCGCCGCCGCTGTTGAAATCGAGGACAATATGTTCCCGGGCTAAGCCGCATAGGTCATGATAATTTGAACGTGCCGGTTCCGCAGGCGTTTGCCCTGTATTAAAACCAGGATTCTGTTCTCTTTCATTTTCAAAGATGATATAGAAATTTCTTAACGGACAATGTGCCAATGCTTGAGAGATGATTAAGATATAACCGTCTTGTAATGAAAGGGAACCAGATGACCGACTTTAAACCCAATGGGCTACCCCTCTTAATCGGGAGCCTTCCCATAGACAATCATGAAGAAGCCGTAAAACTGGTACTGGACCATACCCCCCGGATTCCACTATGGGTCCAGCTGCCTGTAAACAGAGAAGAAGGCATGATTGATCAGTTTATGGAAGGGCTCCCCGGCTTTCATGATTCCAATGGTAAAAATGTTCTGGACACTTCATCCGCTGACTTTGACCAAGAGATGCTCGCCTTTTTTGAATCGTATCTCTCCCATTCCGAATCTGATTTTGATCTGGATACGTCCTGCTTTGCCTTTCAGGGGAAACGGGCCAAAGGATTTACCGAATTCTTAAGGCAGATCGATGCATCCAAAACCCGGTTTGCAGCCTTAAAGGGCCAGGTCACAGGGCCCGTCACCTTTGGTACGGCTGTCAAGGATCAGGACAGCAAAGATATTTTTTACAATGACCAGCTCAGAGATGTTGCGATTAAAAAGCTGGCTTTAAATGCCCGGTGGCAGGCCCGCCACTACGCAAACCGCGGCTTAAAACCGATTATTTTCATTGATGAACCCGCGCTTGCCGGTTTCGGAACATCTGCCTATATCACCATCACCAGGGAAGACGTTACCCGGTCCATTGAAGAGATTGTGCTGGAAATCCATGCCGAAAACGGCCTGGCCGGGGTCCACGTCTGCGCCAATACCCAGTGGGATATGCTTTTAAACTCCAAAATCGATATTATCAGCTTTGATGCATTCTCTTATTTTGATAAGTTCATTCTCTATCCAAAGGAGATCAGATCCTATCTGAACCAGGGAAAGCTTCTGGCCGTCGGCATTGTACCCACGTCAAAGGCAGGCGTCATTGCCGGGCAAACCGTTGAAGGGCTGTGTGCCATGTTCAACGAACAGATTGATACGCTTTCAAAACTGACGGGAATTGACCGGGACAGGGTGCTGTCTCAGTCGTTTGTCACCCCCAGTTGCGGCACGGGCTCCCTGGATGAAGCCTCTGCCAGGAGAGTGCTTAAGCTGACACGGGATGTGTCTGCTCAAATCCGCCTGCATTGAAATAGAGCAGCCTCTAAAAAAATAAAACAGAGCAGAAGAGGAACCCCATGGGAAACAAATTTTTTGATTTAACGATATTCTGTGACGGATCAATGCCGACCTTTACCGTTGAAGAAGAGACACTAAAAGATTTTGAAGAATCATTTAAAAAAAAAGAAACCATTTCGTTTAATAATAAGGGGACAGCGGGTGAGACCGGCGGGCAAGTTGTTCTGCGAAACAATAAATTAGTCGGTTATCAGAAATCGGCTGTTCCGGAATCTTTGGGGAACGTGCTGAATAAAACAGAACAGGGTTAAAAATTATGATGGTCAATACCGGACCACATATTTTTTTTCCAGGGCGGAGACCGTCCGGGAAAGGGAAAATGTCAGAATAAAATAGAGGAGCGTAATGGTTGTCCAGATTTCAAACGTCAAAAAGGTGGCCGCCATCATCTCCATCCCCTGAAAGGTCAACTCCTGGATGGAGATGATCGAAACAATGGCCGAATCCTTTATGGTGGAGATGAATTGCCCGGCCATGGGAAAGGCTGTTTTCCGAAAGACCTGGGGAAGGATGAGCAATAAAAAGGTGCGTTTTTTGTCCAGCCCTAAAGAGTAAGCCGCTTCCCACTGACCTTCCCGGATTGAAACAATGCCGCCGCGAACAATTTCCGATATATAGGCACCCTCGTAAATGCCAAGGGCAATAATCGCCGAAACAAAAGCGTTGATATGGGCGGGTTCTGCAAAAACAATACTGATAATCTGTTTGATCTGCTCCGGCCGGTTTCTGACCCATTCATCCAGTGCCAGGGCATCCAAAAACTGGCTGGACACAAAATAGTAAAAGATGAACACCAGGACAAGAGAGGGGATATTCCGGATGGTTTCCACATAAATCCTGCTGATAAACCGCTGCTCAAATGAGCCCTTAGCCCCTATGATACCGGAAAGCGTTCCTAAAAAAAAACCGATCAGCGTCGACCAGACCGAAAGCTTTACCGTTGTGAGAAACCCTTTTACCAGGATATTGGCCCGAAGATCCCCGGATACCTGATCCAGATAAAAAAAATAGGACGGCATCACGTCCCATTCCCACTTATAGTCAAGAACCTGGACCATCCGGATAAAAAAAAATGATATTGCAGCGATCACAAGGGCAATCACTACAATATCAACAAATGAAAACTTAAAGTCTTTCTTATTTAACAAGGGTTTCCCAATCTTTCGATTCAAACCAATACGTTACTTTTTCTTTTAAAAAACCCTGGGTGTGCATATTTAAAATCCAGTTGTTAAAATAGTTCAGCGCATCATGATCCCCTTTCCGGAGGGCAAACCCAATGGGTTCTTTTGTAAAATTTTCTTTTAACGGGACAAATAGTTTTTCCGGAAATTTTAACGCATGAAAAACCGGCATGGGAGCCGACGATACCACGGCGTGAACCCGCCCAAGGCCCAGTTCCTGAAGTGCCTGGCTTTCATTTTCAAATAATTTCAACTCGGCGTTGGGCAGATGCTTCCGGGCGGCCTGTTCGGCGGTTGTTCCCATTCGAACGGCAATGGTGACTTCTTTTTTATCAAAATCCGCCAGTGTTGAAAATCCCTTTGCCTTTGCCTTATTCGCCACCATGGACATTCCCGAGTGTTGATAGGGGATGGTGAAATTTACCTTTAAATTACGCTCGGGGGTAATCCCCATCCCGCCGATGATGACATCGAACTTTCCGGTCAGCAATGCCGGAATGATGCCGGACCAGGCCGTGGGTACAAATTCGATTTCCACACCCATGTCCTGGGCCAGCTTTTTGGCCACATCGATCTCAAATCCGATCAGCTCCCCTTGCTTGTCTTTCATGGCCCAGGGCACAAAGGTAGACATTCCAACCCGGATCACCCCTTTTTTCTGGATGGTTTCAATAATGCTTTCCTGGGCAAAGACCCGAGTGCCTGTCAACAGAAAAAGTATCAGAAGTACGACTGAAATCCTCTTCATTTTTTTCTCCTTACACATACGTTGCTAACGGTTGATAAAATTAAGATGATTTTCAAACCACCTGATTACAATTGACAGACTGACAGTAATCATCAGGTAACAGATTGCAACTACAAACCAAATTTCAAAGGTTAAAAATGTCTCTGATACGATTCGCTGCCCCTGCATGGTCAGATCATAGATCGATATCGTACTCACCAATGCAGAATCTTTAATCAGCGAAACACTCTGGCCCGCCAGCATAGGCAGGATCTGCCTCAACATCTGGGGGATAATCACTTTCAGATAGCTTTGTGCCGTTGTCAGGCCGATACTTTGGGCCGCTTCAAACTGCCCCTTTGGAACATTGATGATTCCGGAACGGATAATTTCGGAAGAATAGGCCCCTTCAAACAGACTCAGAGCGATAACGGCGGATACAAAAGCCGATAAATTAAACACCGGCGAAACAACAAAATAGATCACGAATATCTGGATCAACAAAGGTGTATTCCGGACAATCTCAACATAGAGCCAGGAGATCGCCCTTAGCGACGGGTAATTTGAAAGGCGGGCAAAGGCGGATAAAAACCCGATGAAAAGCGAAAGAACCAGACTGATAGCCGAAATCCGGATGGTGATCATCAGACCTTCAAGCAAAATCCCCGGTGTAAATACCCCGTTCTCATATGTAAACAAATAGGCCCAGACCCGGTACCACTGCCAGTTATACTCAAGATTACGATATCCGGTAAAAAGAATCAGGAAGAATACGGCACATATCAGAAAGGGTTTCATCCCTTTTAGTTTAAAACGCATGCGTGCGAACCTTTGTCTGCCTTCGTTGTCTGTCTGCTTTTTTCACGGACAGAAGAATATCATGGATACAATAATCCTTCCACCACTATAAGAAATTGCTCTTTACCTAAACCTCAACGTTGCATAAAAATTTTATCATAAAAGATGAAATCAGTTGGCGGTACAACAAAAGCTTTGAATTTAAAGATGCTTTCAAGACTTCATCATA
>JANQML010000264.1 GCA_028280105.1 Desulfobacula sp.
TCCCGGTCCTCGGGGATCAGTTGAATCAGGTATAAGGTTTCAAGGCGTGTGAGGGTGACATTGCAGGTACAGCAGGAAGAACATCTCTCTTTGCAGAAAAAGTCAAGGCCGTGGCCGGTTGCAACCGTTTGGATCTGATCATCAAACAGCTCATATACGGCCTGCAACCGTCTTTTTTCACGATCATGCATTGGTTTTACTCCGTTCTCTCATTTTACATTCAACAGGTATTTCCATCTGTCCGGGTCAATCCCAACGACGGGATCAACCCAAATCCACCATCAAATTTTTGTATATCTTGTTTGAGTCATGGGTTTTGTACCATCCCTGGCCATCAGCAAGGTGCCGGATGTAAGACGGCAAGGAGTGACGAGTGAGGCGTATAATTCATACTCCGCAGGGAGGAACGACCGCAGGCAACGCAGCAGGCGGTGCCGTATGGTGGACCAGGGGTCAAGTTTAAATCTTGTATTACATAGATACATACCTTATCATTATTCCATTGGGTTCCCCGGTGACCGGGGATATTTTATGCTGCGCCGGAAATAACCCGGTCCCGAATAAACGGAGTTCAAATGGATACAGAGTCAATCATTAAACAGATCGATATCATTAGAATCAAAAACAACCGCACCTTTTCAATCCAGGATGCAATTATTGATGAAAAGGTTCTCACCCTCAACATCAATGGGGAAAAGGCCTTTGAAATGGTTTTTTCAATCACCCACCCCCTTTATCTTGCCGCCGGTTTTCTATTTACCCAGGGGATTATCCGTTCCCAAACCGATATCCGGGAACAGGCGTGGTTTCCGGATAACCAAATATGCAACCTGACATTGAGCCAAGATGCAGTGCAACGGCTGGAACGGTTTAAAAAAAAAGGAACGCCGGTAAAAGGGTCATCCGGCGGCTCTTTGCTGCCGGACCCGGGGTCCGGCCATGCCATAAAGGAAGTGCATCCGTTTACCATCACCCCGGATCAAGTCCTCTCCCTGACCGAACAGCACTGGCAACACTCCAAAATGTTCCATCAAACCGGTGCGGTCCATTCCGCAGGGCTTAGCGACGGCCGGACCATTCTGGAGTATTACGAAGATATCGGCCGGCACAATGCCGTGGATAAACTGGCCGGGTCTGTTCTGCTCAACCGGACAGACACCGGCAAAAAGATAGCCACTCTCAGCTGCCGGATGTCTCTTGAAATCATCGGTAAAATAATTAAAACCCGGATTCCCATTGTCATCTCCAATGCCGCCCCCACCCTTTCGGCGGTGTCGCTGGCCCGGTCTTCCGGCCTGACCATTATCGGGTTTGCCAGGGATAACCAGTTCAATATATACACCCACGGCCACCGGATCCGCCCCGGCGGATCAGCACCGTCTTCTGCCAATCATCCTTAACTCTCCTGATCCAAGGAGGGGGTGCAACCCATGGCATACATGCCAAACAAAATTTGATAGTGGATTTGAGTCTCGATGGAATGCCCCTGACCAATTGGCGTTGTCATTTCCCCGGTACTACAGTACCGGGAGTTTGACTGCAGACGTCTTTATAAAGCCAATCCCGCTTCCACCTTTTTCCGGATCTCCTTTGAAAAAAGGGTCTCCACAAGGGTCAGGGCAAACGGCACGGCGGTTCCGCCGCCCCGGCCGGTGATACATGTTTCATCAATCACCACATCGGAATCCATCACATTGCCGTTGTCAATCCTCTCCACAAAACCGGGATGGCAGGTCACCTTTCCCGGGGTGACCAGGCCGTGGGAGTGGAGAACAACCGCCGGAGAGGCACAGATGGCCCCATAATATCTGTTTTGCTCTGCCTGCTTTTTCAGCAGGGTTCCAAGGGATTCGGATGCAGCCAGGTTATCAGCGCCCGGAATGCCGCCGGGGATAACGATCAGATCAAATTCCCGGTCCATGCAGGTTTCGATCAAGGTGTCTGCCTTAAACTCAACCCCTTTGGCAGCCTTGATATCAAGTGTATCCACCGATGCCATGATCACCTTTGCCCCGCCCCGCCGCAGAATATCGACAATGGTAATGGTTTCCATCTCTTCAACTCCCTGTGCCACAGGGACCAGTACATGTTTTTCCACGGATAAATTCCTCCTTATCTCCGGAACAGGTCCGGTTTGTTTAACATTCCAACCGATATGCCGGGGATATGGCCGGTCGAACCGCTTAATCGTTAATTTGCTGAACAATGCCCGCATCATTCGAATGGACCCAACCGATTCTCTCTTTGGAAAAAGCGATTTTCATATACTCTCCCCGACGCTCTTCCACCCGCACCAATGTCCCGGCATTGAGTGTGAACAACGGCGTGGCCGAACCGGTTGTACCGGACCGGACATCAACCTGTTCGGCGATAATCACTGCCGTTTTCCGAAAAGTCTGCTTATAATAGTTTAATCCGGACAGGCTGACCCCTAAAAAAAGCAGGACAGCCAGAATGAGCCCGGTGCCTGAAAAAACCGTTTGCCGCCTCACCGTCCGAACCCCGGCCCATACAAAGAAAAGAAGGGATAAAAGAACAGCCGTATATTGAATGGTCTTCACCCCAACCAGTCTATCCCAGAAAAAGAGCAGCTCCAGATAATCAACCGTTGGATCGGCCCTGTCTTTGACCAGGGTATTGGCGTGGGCCAGATTATAGACCAGGTCTGGTTTGTTGGGAGCCATCAGCCGGGCCCGTTCGTACCAGAGGATGGCCCTGCCGATATCTTCGGCTTTCAGATAGGCATTTCCGATGTTGTAGTAGAGATAGGGATTTCGCGTGGGCTGATTGGCAATGGCTTCAAAGGATCGGGCAGCCTCATAAAACCGGCCGGCTTTATAGTGTTCAACAGCGTCTGTATATTGGCCTGCCACCGTCGCCTGGACAGGCTCCGGAGCACCGGCCGTGATCAGGACTGCAGCCACCAGACAGCCCAGGGTCTTGAGTGCCTTTTTAACCCGTGAAAACAGCCGGCCGGCTGAATGTTCGTCAATCTTCCGGTTGCCGAAACGGATGGATTCAATGGTCTGAAGCAAGTCGATCATTTCCCGGATCTTTGGTTCACCCGCACCGGCCCGGCTGAGAATGGTTTGGGTCTCCTTTACGGTAACCGCTTCCCCCACCTGTTTCCCTTTGGCAAGGATCGCCGCCACCAGGGCCGTGTAGAGGTGAGCCAAAAAGGTTTCATCCCGTGTCCCGGACTTTGCAGCCAGCTTTAAACAGCGCTTTGACTTATCCTGCATCCGTTTATCCCGGCTGACCTCTTTTTTTTGAAACACGAGAATTCCTTTGAGTAAAAGGAAGACCAGACCGGGGAAAAAGAGAAGGAATAAAAATGTTACAGGTGTCAACGGTCTGATATCTTCAAGTACGAAAAGCCCTTCCCTGATATCCAGAATATCGTTGTTTAACAAAGAGACTTCCTGCTTAATCACTTTATCGGGTTGCAACGGGGCATCCGGCATGGCAACCGGTGCCGATGGGGAGGCATCGGCTTCGACATCCAGTTGGATGACCGGGCCGGCGATTGTCCGGTATGATTTCTCTGCCACGTCAAAATAGACCATTTCCAGCCGATCCATCCTGTATCGGCCCGGTTCCACAGCCACCAATGCCTTTTTAAACGTCCGGGTTCCCTGGTAACCGGCCGGTGTCAATTGAATATCATCCGCAGGGGTATCATCGTATATTTTAAATCCAAGACCGGTCAGATCCATTGGGGGCAGACCGGCATCCATGATGTTCCCGGTGCCGTTCACCCGGATCGACAATGTGGCGGAATCCCCCACTTTCAGACGGGTTTTATCGATTTGGACCTGGATATCGAATGTCCCGATCAATCCGGAAAAGGGGGTGTCACCGGTATACTCCGGCAGTGGGGAGACCTCGATATGAACAGGGTTTGAGCGAACCCGGACCTGCTTGTATTGACCGGCGGAAAAGATCGAATCATTGAAAAAAGAATCAAAGAACGGGTCCTGCCCGGCAGCCACCCTCACCTTTGCAATAAATCCCACCGGATCAATAGTATAACTGCCCGGTGCCGGCGGTATGATCAGATAGTCCAGTTGGGTGACCCGATAGGGTTGATCCTTTACATTCAGGGTGTAGCTTTTTTCAGATTCAAAGGACTTGGCTGTCAGCCCTTTAAATTCAGGCCGGGCTTCAAATCCAAGCCCGCCAAGGGAACGGGATGTAAAAAATTTGACGGTATAAACCGTCTGCTGGCCGGCAAAGAGTGTATCAGCCAGGACATCGGCCTGTGCAAACAGGGGTCTGACCTGGTCGGGGTCGACAACCTGATCCGTTACCCGGACCGTTATGGGCTGGGTGAAAAAAGCCTGTCCCTTGATTTGAACCGGGATCGGCGGGATCGTCAACTCCCCTTCTGCCTGTGGAACCAGAAGAAATTGATAAATCGTTTTATTTTCCGATTGACCGTTAATGTATTGATAGCTGGAGGAGGTTCCCCGGGGAAAGACTTTAAAATCCCGGATCACGGACATGTCCGGATCAGCCTTTCCCCCATTGACGATGACTTTCAGATAGAGTGAATCCTGAAGGGAGAGGGTTGTTTTGTCCACCTGGGCCGTAACTCCCAGCCCCCATGAAAGACCCGGCATCAGCAAGAATAAGAGAACAATACACAGGGATAAGGCCGTTATGCCCGACCGTTTTTCACCAGTCCTTTTCATTGCCTGCCTCCTGCCCCAATGGAATCATTGCCCGGCCCGGCCGATCTTCCAACCGGTTGAGCATCTGCTCCACGGGTTGATTTGAACCGGATTGGCCCCGGATCTGTCCGGCAGTATCGGCAGACGCATCCGCTCTCGGATCCGGTATGGGAGGCGGGGGAGTTTGCACATCCGTACCGTTTTTATCCGTATGGTCCGGTTCAGTATCTTCGCCATTTCCTTGCCGGCCGGATGGATCTCCATCTTTCGGGTCTGTCTTGTTTTCCCCAGATTTCTGATCCTGGTGCCGGCCTTGTCGGTCATCTTCTCCCGGGTTTGCATCTGAATCCGGTGCTTCAGACGGATCTGTTTCAGAATTGTCGTTGTCCCTGCCCTGTTTTTGGTCCGGTTTGGATCTTTGCTGTTCCTGTTGCTCCTGCTGTTTTTTTTTCACAAATTCCAGGTTCTCTCTTGCCTGGATATCCTCTGGAAACTCTTTTAACAATTCTTCATACCCTTTGATGGCCTCGTCCAGACGTCCCTGGTGATAGTGGGTGTTGGCAAGATTATACTGGGCGTTTTGCCGCAGCACCGGATCATTTGACCGGGCTGCCTGCTCAAAATTCTTTTCCGCCTGTTCAAAATTTTCCGCCATATAAGCGGCTGTCCCGATATTATAGTAGAGCCGGGCATCGTCCGGTTTTTCAAGCTGGGCATCAATAAAATGCTTTTCTGCCTCTTCAAACCGGTGGTTCTCAAAGGCCTCAATCCCCTGTCTCACACTCTTGGAAACCGATTGGGCCTCGGCAGTCATTGGCGCATGTGCAAATAAAACCCCGGCCAGAATGACCTGCAGGGTCTGTTTTAACCGGGCCACCGGACTTAAAAATAATTCAACCAGCAACAAAACAAGACCGGGAAATAAAAACCACTGATACCGGTTCTCCCATATCTTTTTTCTTCCCGACGCCACAGTCGTTTTCTCCATCCCCCCCAGTATATGTTCCGTATAGATGACATCCAGATCCATGTCACCGGCCACAGACCGCACATAGATCCCGCCGGTCCCATCGGCAATTCTTTTCAGCCCGGTTTCATCCACCCGGGATAATACAATATTGCCGGATCTATCTTTTACAAACCCGCCGGCCTGGTCCGGAATCGGAGCCCCCTGGAGATCCCCCACGCCGATGCAAAAAATTTTGATCCCCGCTTCGGCCATCTGTCGGGCCGCTGCGTCTGCATCCCCTTGTGTATGCTCTCCGTCAGTGATCAGGATGATCGCCTTATCTGTGTCCGCATCCATTTCAAATCCGGCATAGGCCGTCTCAATGGCTGCGGAAAGATTGCTGCCGCCCATGGGCAAAAAACCGGGTTCAAGCACATCTAAAAATATATTAAAAGCATCCCGGTCCAGGGTCAAGGGACACTTTAGAATGGCGGTCCCGGAAAATGCCACAAGCCCGATCCGATCCGATTGCGCCATTCGGAGCAAATCGACGATCTCCCGTTTTGCCCGCTCCAGGCGATTGGGTTTGATATCCTGAGCCAGCATACTTTTCGAACAGTCCAGGGCAATCATGATATCCACCCCCTGCTGCTTGACGGTCTCCCATCGATAGCCGGCCTGGGGACCGGTCACGGCAACGATGGAACATGCAGCTGCCAGAAGAATCATCCCGGTTTTGACCCATCTGCGGCCGGGGGCAAACCCCGGGATAATAGCGGAGAGCATGCCGGCATCGGCAAATGCCGACAAAATTTTCTTTCTTTTCCAGATGCCGTAAGCCAGGATGCCGGCAACCGGAAACAGCAGCCACAAGAGGTTCAACAGATATGGATTTTCAAACCGCATCTTAAGGAATCCTTATAAACCGGGTATTGTTCAGCACCAGGTAGAAGAGATAAACCAACAGGCCTGCAGCTAAAAAACGGGGATAGTACTCTTTATATTCCACCCATTTTTCCACATCGACTCTTGTCTTCTCCAATTGGTTGATCATCTCGTAAATCCGCTCCAGGGCTTTGGTTTCAGACGCCTGGAAAAAACTGCCCCCGGTTTGGTCTGCAATGGATTTGAGTGCTTCTAGATCCACATCCACCTTCTGATAGACATACCGTTTACCAAAAAGGCTGTCCACAAGAAAGGGGGCTTCCCCTTTTGTTCCCACGGCAATGGTATATACTTTCACACCCCGTTGGGCGGCAATTTTTACGGCATCCTGCCAGGACAATTCACCGGAATTGCTCTTTCCGTCCGTCAACAGGATAATGATATTGGAGGTGCTTTGAATATCTTCAAGCCGTTTTAAGGAGATCCCGATGGCATCCCCGATGGCCGTCCTGGGGCCTGCAGCACCGATTTTCAACCGGCCCAGGATAAAAGAGATGGTATTGTAATCCCGGGTAAGGGGCAGCTGGGTATAGGCATTTGACCCGAAAACCACCATGCCGATGCGGTCGCCTTCCCGCTTCATAATAAAATCCTGCACCACACCTTTGACCGCCTCCAGTCGCGTTACAATTTTGTTATCTCTTTTAAAATCAAGCGCACGCATGGATTCTGATAGATCCAGTGCCAGTATGATATTCACCCCTTCGGTGGTAATATTCATCTTTTTATCCCCCCACTGGGGTCTGGCAAGGGCAATGGTCAGCAGGACAAGACCGATGATTTTCAACAGGGGCACCCATTGGGCAATGACCACGCCGGCGGACCGGGATACCGGTTCCAGGCCGTCCAGGCTCGGTACCCGGATACGCCCTCCCCTTGTCCCGAGTCTGAACCTGAAAAAGAGAACCGGAATTATAAATATAAGCAGGCCGAGAAAATAGGGAGACGCAAACCTGAACATTATGATTTCTTCCCCTGATCGGCCGGAACCGCCTGATTTTCATTCCGGCCGGCTTCCAACCCGTCTATGATCTGTCTGATCGTGTTCAAATCGGATTGAGCCGCTGCCCGGTCCGGATGGGCACCGGCATATTTTATCGGATCACAGTGTTCCTGAAACAGGATGATCCGGGTTTTTGACCGGGTGTCGATATCCAGCCGGCGAAGGCTTCGGAGAAATTCCTGGGATGTCATCTCCACCGAACCGATTCCAAATTGACGGCCGATGTATTGCCGAAGGATCAGGTGCAGCTGAAAATAAAACTTCCGCAGATCATCCCCCGGTTGGGTGGCTAACGCTTCCAGGGCCTGCACAGCGGCGTCATAGGGCGGCGGCGGCATGGCCACACCCTCCAAATCCACGGGGTTGTTCCTCTTCTTTCGCCATTTTTGAATCAGATAAGCCAGAAGAATCAACAGCAGAAGACCTGCCAGAGCCATATATGCATAGGTCATCAGGGCAGGATCGATACCCACTGTCACGGGCGGGCGTATGTCGTGAATATCCTGCATTTACCGGTACCGCCTCTCTCTGAATTTAAAATACTGCATCAATGTATCAGAGACCGATGCATTGGTTTTCAGCTCGATCACATCGCTTTTTCCTTTTAAAAACAAATCTTTGGTTTGTTCATACCGGCGGGTCTTTGCCGCTGAAAATCCATCCCGTGTGGTGCGGCTGAATCCGTCAAAGACCATGCATTCATTGGTCTCAAAATCAGACAGGGTAATCACGGCCTTGCCGGGCAACCGTTTACTGCCCGGGTCATGGATCATCACACCGATAATCTCATGCCGCTGGCGAACCGTTCTCAAACTTTTCAGATATCCCTGATCAAGAAAATCGGATAAGACAAACACAAAAGACCGTTTTTTGGAGATCTGCCCTAAAAAATCCAATGCCGTTGAAATACGGGTTCCCCTCCCCTGGGGCACAAAGGTGAAAATCTCTTTTATTACCCGCCAGACATGGCTGGATCCCTTTTGAGGCGGGATATACTTTTCCACCCGGTCGGTGAAAAAAACAACACCGACTTTATCATTATTTTTAATGGCATTGAACGCCAGTACAGATGCGGTTTCAGCGACCCG
The DNA here is from genome assembly GCA_028280105.1 of Desulfobacula sp. Lineage (GTDB taxonomy): Bacteria > Desulfobacterota > Desulfobacteria > Desulfobacterales > Desulfobacteraceae > Desulfobacula. The sequence continues at coordinate 8,659 of JANQML010000264.1, forward strand.
TTCAAGCGTTGTCCCGAAAAAGGTGCCGAATTTTAAAGAGGCGCTCATATCGATGAGCAGCATGACAATGCTTTCGCGCTCTTCGGTATATAATTTAATATAGGGTTTGCCGAGACGGGCGGAGACTTTCCAGTCAATCGCTTTGACATCATCTCCGGGGGTATATTCCCGGACCTCTTCAAACTCAATTCCAGAGCCTCTGAAAACCGATTTATAGTGGCCCGCCATAATTGAGTTCACGGTCCGGCGGGATGTGATGTGAATACGCTTTATCTTTTTGATGATATGGGCAGGTATCATCGGTGCGCTCCCGTCTATGGCACCTGGACGGAGTCAAACACGGCCTGGATAACATCGTCAACAAGAATATCCTCGGCTTCAGCCTCAAAACTCAGGATGATCCGGTGACGAAGCACATCCGGTCCCACGATCTTGATGTCCTGGGGCGTGATATAGGCCCGTCCGGATAGAAATGCATTCACCCGGGCGGCCTTGGCCAAAAAGATACTGGCTCTCGGGGATGCGCCGAACTCAATGTAATCTCCCATGGCGATCCGGTAGGCTTCAGGCTCCCGGGTGGCAAAGATGAGAT
>JANQML010000273.1 GCA_028280105.1 Desulfobacula sp.
GTGGTTCAACTGCGGTTATCCCTGGGAAATTGGAGATTTTTTCAAGAACTTCTGGACTCGTGCTCTCTACATGAAAAATTTCGTGGGGAGGGATGCCACTTAGAAAACTTTTGCTAACTTCGCGCCGCAAAGTTGATTGACTTCCCATGATTGCAGTCACAATCGATATCCCAATAAAAACGGAAAGAGATATTAGTAAAAGTCGTCCTTTATAAACCTTAAGATCACCCTTTAGCTTTAAAGTTATGTAATTGTAAAAGACCTTATTCAACTTTAGCCTTCCTTGTATCTTCTAATATCTGACCATCGTGTATATTGATTAATCGACCCGCTAATTTCGCTAGTTCCATGTCATGGGTAACAAAAAGAACTGTTTTGCCATCCTCTGTAGAAAGAGATTGGAAGATCTCTATAATTTTATTGCCCGCTACTGTGTCTAAATTCCCTGTTGGTTCATCGGCAATGATAAGAGGTGGGTCATTCACTAAACTTCGGGCTATTGCGGCCCTTTGTTGCTGTCCTCCTGATAATGTAGCGGGTAACTTGTCTGCTTGATCAGCAATGTCGAGTTTTTCAAGCAGTTTTTTGCACACCTCTAAGCGATCTTTTTTCGGCACAACATCTACAAAATCCATTGCTATTAGTAGATTTTCTTGGATGGTTAGGGTTGGCAATAGCTGAAAAAACTGAAAAACTATTCCAACATTTCTTCCTCGCCACAAAGCAAGATCATTTTCAGTCAGGCCAGAAAGAACATTGTCATCGATAGAGACAGTTCCTTTGCTGGGTTGGTCTAATCCGGCTACCAAATTCAGTAATGTCGATTTTCCGCTGCCCGACCTTCCAATTATGGCCGCAAATTCCCCTCTCTCAATGGCTAAGTCAATATTTTTTAGGGCAACAAACAGCCTATCACTCGCTGTGGTGAATTGTTTCGATATTTTTTCCAATTTAACCATTATAGTTCTTCCTTTTCCGACGATATGTTGGTATGATACCGACATAATGTTGGTAAATCAAGAAATAAAAACTGAGGGTATATGTTTTGCCGAAAATAAAGGCTGACTCAGTAAAAGAGCACCGAGAAAAACAGCTCCAAAACCTATTAAGGATCACCAAAGAGATCATTCGTGATTCTGGATGTCAGGCTTTGAGTTTTTCAGAGATTGCAGATAAGGCAGGACTAGCTAGACCAAGTCTATATGAATACTTCAAAAACAAGAGTGATATTCTCTCTGCCCTTATAGATATTGAGTTCCCCATTTGGATCGAGCAGGTTGAAAAGGCCATGGCAAAGGAATCCTCTCCAGAACTCCAAGTTAAAGCTTTTTTTCAGGCTCAATTGAAGATGCACAAAAAGGATCTTCACAGTATTGCTTTTTCTTTAATGCATGGAGAACTAAATCCTGAGATAAAAAATAAAGTTAATGAACATCATTTTAGATTATTTGCTTTGTTAAATGAGCCTTTAGAAAAACTTGGTTTTGCTAATTCGGAGGATGTCACAACATTAGTGTCTGGTGTTCTTTCTTCTATATTATTGCTTGTTGAATCGAAAAAGTCCAGTCCAAGGAGACTGGCTAACTTTGCTTCGGACTTTGTTTTGGGCGGCTTGGATCGAATTATAGGTAAACATAAATTAACATGAGGCTGAGGTGATCCTTCCCGAAGATTGCGCACCTCAAGTCATTACCACCGGCATAGCCGGTGGCTTTCCAACCGATGCCAGATTGTATGATCGGGCAAGAGAACTGCTGGTTAAGGACGCCAAAAAAAGACAGATTTCATTCTCCAGCTCTTTTTTTTTCGAAGATCTGGCGGCCGTTTGCCAGCTAAGGTGCCCCAATCGTTCCGACGTGCCGCAGCACCACTGCCGCGAGGATGGCGAGCACTGTGACACAGGCCGCGTTGAAGATGGCTGCGCCGTTGAAGCCTGCTACGAAAGCAACCTGCGCTTCTTGGATCAGACCGGCAGGCAATTCCGGCGCTATAGCGGATGCCGCCCAGAGGCTGTCGCTCACCGCTTCGCGCGACTCTTCGGCAAGATTATCGGGCATACGGTCAAGCATTGTGCGCCGATAGATGGCTGTTGCGAGGCTGCCGAGAAAGGCGATGCCAAGCGAGACCCCTAAATCCTGAACGGTCTCGGACATGGCCGAGGCCGATCCCGCCTTTTCGGGCGGTGCCGACCCGACAACGAGATCTGTCCCGAGCGCGGCGATGGCACCGTTGCCAAAATAGGCCAGGGCCAAACCCGCGACGACCGCCACAACGCCGCCGGCGCCGTCACCGACCTTGGCGAGCATCAGATATCCCATGGCCGACAGAACCAGTGATCCGGCAATAACAAAGCCGGGACGGATACACTGCGCAGCAAGCGGTGCGCTTACGCCGCCGGCGATCATGCCCAGTGCTGCCAGACCCATCCACAGGCCTGCTGCAAAGGGGGCGTACCCGGCCACCAGTTGCAGATATTGGGTGGCGAGTAACATTGTCCCGCCAACCGCCACCAGTCCGACCAACAGCACGATCAGGGCCACGGAAAAGGCCCTGTTGCCAAACAGGCTCATCTCAATAAGCGGATCGGCAAGCCGTCTTTGCCGACGCACAAAGAGCACGGCAAAGAAGAGGCCCGCCGCGATTGCAACCATGGCGTTGGGAACGAGACCGTACTTGGCAACCTGTTTAATGCCGTAGATCACCGGCAGCATGGCGGCAAGCGAGACTGCCACGCTGAGAACATCGATCCGCCCGCTGTTGGGTGTGCGATACTCGGGAAGTAGGACGGGGGCGACCAAAAGCAGCAGGCCGACGATGGGTGCGGCTAGGAGGAAGGCGGCTCCCCACCAGAACCGCTCCAGCAGATAGCCCCCGATGACCGGTCCCAGGGCATAGCCGATCCCAAAAACCGTGGCCCATATGCCAAAGGCAAGCGCGCGCTGACGCGGATCAGTGAACAGGTTGCTGATGAGTGCCAGGGTCGAGGGCATCAACGTTGCCCCGGCCAAACCCAGCGCCGCACGAGCCCCGATCAGCATTTCGGCGCTGGTGGAGAAGGCCGCCGTCGCCGAGGCGGCGGCAAAGGTGGCTGAACCGATCATCAGGAGCTTCCGCCGCCCGACCCTGTCTCCGAGCGTGCCCATGATGATGAGAAAGCCGCCGAGCATAAAGCCGGAGGCGTCCATGATCCAAAGTGCTTGCGTACTCGTCGGCTGAAGGTCGATCGCCAGGGCAGGCAGAGTAAGGGGCAAGAACGTGAGATCGAACCCGAGCAGCAGGGTCGGCAGGGCCAGTAGCGCCAGCCCCGACCATTCACGCATGCCGGCTTTAGCGGTCAACGGTGTCTTGGTTTGGACCGTCGCAGGGTCTGTATCGCAATTAAAAATCATATTTCCTCCCTTGTTTTAAACAAACCATATAGGTATATTATTCCTGTTACAATATGAGAAATTATCCTATTACTAAAGGCAATAGTCATGTCTGGTCGAAGCCTGGCACGCAAACGAAAGGATCTCTCCGACTTTGTCACGCGCCACCGGAATAAGCTCACTCCCGCCGATGTCGGATTACCGACCACCGGGGGCCGACGCACTCCGGGGCTCAGGCGCGAGGAAGTCGCCTCGCTCGCAGGCGTCGGGCTCACTTGGTATATATGGTTTGAGCAGGGTCGTGACATCCAGGTCTCGGAGAGCTTTTTACTCAACGTGGCCAAAGCTCTGAAGCTGGACGACGCCGAGTGTAACCATCTCTTTCTGCTGGCCCATCGGCGCCCGCCACCGCCGGAAGCCCGCCAGTGGCCGTCAGTCGACCCGCTAATCCAGCAATTACTGGACGATCTGACGGTGCGGCCGGCTTATGTTTCCAATCTTCGATGGGATGTCATCGCCTGGAACGCGGCGGCCGATGACCTGTTCGACTTCTCCGGCCGGGCGCGACAGGACCGTAACATCGTCCGTATGGTCTTCGCCGATCCGGAGTTGCGGCGCCGACTGCCTGCGTGGCAAGAGGATGCGCCCCGGCTGCTGGCGCAGTTCCGCCATGATCTGGCGGCTGCACCGGACGATCCGGACATGCTTTTTCTGGTCCAAGATCTGAAGAAGGTGTCACCTGATTTTCGTCGCTGGATCGAACAGCCGGGCATGGAGAACTATGGCTGGGGCGTCGGCGTGGTGCTCACCGACGACGGCACGCGCCACAGCTTCGCCCACCAGATGCTGACGGTGGATGAGCACCGCCATCTTAAAATGATCGTTTATTTTGAGCGGTAAGCTTTATAACTTTCTATCTGTGCCTGAGAAGACCTCACTATATGTTATTGATCCGGCAAACAAATAGTATTGTAATCCGGATGAATATTTGAATGGAGATCTGAAATCAGGGGATGATTCCGGTGTCCCGGCAAGAGGGGAAGATCAACGGATTGGAATCGTCTCTTTAATTTCCTTTGCCTTTATTCGGGCAATATCAATCACTGGTTTTTTCCACAGTTTTTACAGATACCGTCCACCCGTACTTCCACCTTTTCAATTGATCCGGGGAAGGTTTTTATCAGGGTTTCCATATCAACCGTAAGGCTTTCCGGGCTTAAACAATCCATCTGACCGCACTTCATACAATAAAAATGGGGATGGGGCCGGTGGTGAGTGTTTGGGGCAAGCCCGTAGTAAAAGGCCCTGCCACCGGTGCTGATTCTCTCAACAACACCGTGATCCACCAGAAGATCCAGGATACGGTAAACCGTCACCCGGTTGATACGGCTGCTGCGTTCAAGGGTGTTGACGATGTCCTTGACAGACAGCGGAAAACTGTTGTTGCCGATGACTTCCAGGATCCGTAACCGTTTATCCGTGGCTTTCAAATCAGCATGGGTTAACAATTCTTCATAGTTGCACTGATGGCACATACAATCCCCTTATTCAGTTGTTTCGCAGTGTTTTACCTTTTAAACGGATCCGGTCGATCAGCAAAGAGATCATAAAACCAGAACCCGAGACCATGATGATCGTGGCACCGGATGTTAAATTATACTGATAGGAGAGCCACAATCCTGTCAGGGTAAACACACAACCCAGTATACTTGACGCAACCATCATCTGAGCCAGGGACTTGACATGCTTTTCAACAATAAACGGCGGAATGGTTAAAAGGGCGATCACAAGTATCAGGCCCACCACCTGGATCACCAGAACCACGGTGACCGCAAGCAGACCGATCAGGCCGAAGTAAAGCGTTTTAACCGGAACGCCCCGGATTCGTGCAAACTCTTCATCGTAGGACATGGCCAGCAGATCCGTATAAAAATAAAAAACCAGCAGTATAATGGAACCGCCCACAACGGACATCACAACCAGATCCGATCCCGGAACCGTCAGAATACTGCCGAACAGATAACTCATCAAATCCACATTGTAACCGGGTGTCAGATCGAGCAATATGATACCAAACGCCATTCCCACTGCCCAAATCACTCCGATGATGGTATCTGCCCTGTGTTTGACCGAGTGGCTAACAGCTGCCATGAGCATGGCAGCCACCAGTGAAAAGCCGATGGTGCCCGGTAAATAGGGCCATTTAAAATAAAACGCCATTCCTATTCCGCCGTATGCGGCATGGGCGATGCCGCCGGACAGGAACACGATGCGGTTGACCACCACCAGGGTTCCTATGATCCCGCAGATAATGCTGGCAAGCAACCCTGCCACCAGCGCGTTTTTCATAAAATCAAATTGCAGTGCTTCAATCATGGATGGGATCCTCGTGCGGATTTAACACCCGGTGCGACAGACCCTGGGCCACCAGTCCAACCGGGCAGACATCCTCAACGGTGCAGGAGTACATTGCCTCCAGCATCTCGCCGGTGATTTCAGCCTGGTCATGGTAATGCAGCCGCCTGTTCACACAGGCAACCGAGTTTGCATACCTTGAAATGACCAGCAAATCGTGACTGACCACCAGAATGGTTATCTCTTTGTTCAGTTTTGACAGAAGCCGGTAAAATTCCGCCTGGCCCTTGGTGTCGATGCTGGCTGTGGGTTCGTCCAAAAGTAAAATCCCGGGCCGGCTGACCATGGCTCTTGCAATGAACACCCGCTGCCGCTGACCGCCGGAAAGCGTTCCGATCTTTTTGTCTGCATAGTTTACCATTTCCAGGCGGTCCAGCGCCTCAAGCGCCGCTTTACGGTGTTGGGCCTTGTTTCGCCGGAACCGGTTTTTGGGGTCAAACATCCCCATTAAGACCACATCCAGGGCCGAAATCGGAAAACTTTGATTCATGTGAACATTCTGAGGCACGTACCCGATAGCCGACGAGGCCTTCTCTGGTAATTTTCCATCAATCCGGATGGTACCGCTGCAAGGCTTGAGAAGGCCCAGCAACAATTTGAGCAACGTGGTTTTTCCACCGCCGTTGGGCCCGATTACAGCTAAAAAATCATGGGCATTCACCGTTAAATCCACTTCCCTAAGCACGGTTTCTCCGGTGTATGCAAACTCAAGATTTTTGATTTCTATGATCGACATCGTTCTCCACGTTATTATTTTAAGGCTGACCTAAATTTATCCACTATCACCCGCAGATTCTCCATCCAGTCCGCTGCCACCGGGTCTGCAAATGCCACCTGCCCCCGATTTCACGGGCAACGGTCTTGGCACTTTTGGTCGAAAACCGGCAGCTCAAAACGCAACATAATTGCATTTTAATGTTATGGCAAGGTTTCATTCTTTTTTCCGTGCCCCTTATTGAAACGGATCACTGGAAGCCCTTTTCACCCGCCTATAGGCAAAGAAACCGTCTGATATGATTTAGAAAACCTGCAAAGCATATCGTAGTTACAACAAAGGCGTGCCTTAAAAATGCTAAACTGACACGCCTTCATTGAAATCCTTGACATTCGGGACGATATCTTATCCGGCTTTCAGCGTCATCTCTTTACCGCAGCATGACAGGGGAACACTGCAGGCATCTTCCGATCCCGATTGACAAGTGCAGGCCTTTCTCACCTCCAGCTCAAGTCCGCAGGCATCACAGAAAAACAAGTCGCCTTCTTTCATTTCGCAACAATTCGCCATAACTAAACTCCTTATGTTGATTTGGTTTGAATTACCTATATGTGATTGTTTGTCTGGTAACATAGTTGCATTTACCGAATAAAGCAAGGGCTTAATTCTTTTCTAACCAAAGCTATCGATTATTTTTATCTCTCACCGGTTAACAAGTTCAAGCAAATCTTCTGGTTCTGAAAAGAGGTGGGTGGGATCATGCTGCATCAATTCGGATCGTGAGCCAAATCCCCAGAGTACCCCGGCGGAATCAATCTGGTTATCACGGGCCGCAACCAGGTCAAAAGACCGGTCCCCGATCATGATGGAACGGGAGTTAATGGTCCCTGCATCAATCAACGTTCCCAGTTGCCGGGACTTATCGCACCCCAACACCCCGCCGCTGATAAAGGCGAACATGTCATGAAGTCCGAACATCTTTATTATCTGTTCTGCAAAATCTCCCCGCTTTGATGTACACACCCCCAGGGTGAGTCCGGGTAAGTTACTCAAAGTCTCAAGTGTCTGCCGGACCCCGTCGTACAGGACGTTTTCGGAAAACCCCACGTCTGAATACCGGTCTCTGTAAGCATTGACCAGAGATTCAACCACCACCGGGTCCCGGCTGTTGACCAGTATGGAAAACGATTGGTCCAGAGGCGGGCCGATAAACGATTCAAGTTCTGTTTCATCCCGCTCATCCCATCCGTTTTTTGAAAGTGCATAATTGATTGACCGGACAATGCCGTCCCGGTTGTTGCTGATGGTTCCGTCCAGGTCAAAGACCAGGTATTCATATCTCATTTCGATCTCCTGCGAGCAATCCAACTTTTTTATTTCCATCTATCAGGCAATAAAAAACTGATCCTTAATTTCATTTTTGAAATATTTATGTAAATTATAATCCGAGCTTTTTTTTGTATCTTCATAGACATCATTCTAACTTAAGAAACAGCTTTAGAGCCATTAATTTTGTAAAAAAGAGACTTGACAGATATAGTTAAAATTATTAATTCAGTCAAAATAATCAGGGACTAAACCGGAGAGCAGAGGTTCAGCACCCAAATTCATAGGATCAGGAGCATAAGAAGTTATCACAATGCTTATGACTACCTAAATAACATTTTCTAAAGCAGTTCAAAAAAAGGAGAATTATGAAAAAATTAACCGTATTTTTGTCAGCTCTATTTTTGGTATTTTCAGTTAATGCACATGCGGAAGGCCCCTATGTCGGTTTAAAGATTGGAGCCGTATATTTGACGGACTCTGATTTAACCGATCCAAACCTAGCTGGAACAGTTTTAGAGGTTGAATCAGATACCGGTTTCAGTGTCGGAGCCGCTGTGGGTTATGGTTTTAGTAATAATTTTCGGTTGGAGGGTGAGATCTCCTATCAAAGCAATGATGTGGATAAAATTAATTATCTTGGGCTTTCCGCCTCGACCACCGGTGATTCAACCGCTCTTACCTTTCTTCTTAACGGGTATTATGATTTTAAAAATAACAGCCCTTTAACACCATTTATTACCGGCGGTTTAGGATACTCAAAAGTTGAATTGAATGACTTTAATGTTCCCGGTTCGGGACTCCCTAATATTAATGAAGATGATAACGTGTTTGCCTATCAAGTGGGAGTTGGCTTGGCTTACGAAATGATCGAAAAAGCCACTTTTGATATTGGGTATCGTTACTTTGCAACAGAAGATCCAGAACTTGACACAAGTGAAGTGGAGTTTCAAAACCATATTCTTTATTTAGGCCTCAGATATAGTTTCTAACTGTTGAATTATTAATACCCGTTACCAGAGAATAGAAATATTTTTATTCTCTGGTATTTTTTTGGATGAGCTTATACCGGATTTCTTAAGAACTTACAAAAGATATCAAAATTAATTTTGACATTATAACCGCTCAATCACCAGCCCCTGGCTTTTGATCATCATTTTATCGGTTTCAGGGCTCTGCCCGGCAGTTGTCAGGTAATCGCCGGTCATTATGGCATTTGCACCGGCTGAAAACACCTCATGCTGCCGATCCTTCAGAACCGTTGTCCGTCCCCCGCAAATTCGTATGGTTCTGTCCGGCAGGAACGGAGATGGAATGCCGTCTGTTTATCACAGCCCGTACCGGAAAATGCGCGTTCGATTATCTTTTCAATTCTCATTTGTTTCCAACCTTCTGGTGGAATCCCATATGATCAGGTTGCCCTCCAGCACAGGATTAATATCATTTTTTAAATCTATATGCCACGCCATTCAAAAGAACGCTGCTGTTCTCCATAAACAAAGAATGGAGATAGCATCTTAAATTCATACCCGTAGTTTATGGTTTATGAAGGCCGATTCTGATTACCGCTTTACACGTTTTCCCGGACCTGATAATCTCTTTGTCCCTATCCATCAACTATACGGATTCGGAGAACAGGCATGGTATCCGGTCAGATAATAAATCAAGAATATGATGTGCAAAAATTAAGGGGACAAAATGATAAACACAGTTGAAGAGAGCGTTGTACTGGCTATGGATGGCACAGATAGCAATCTGTTTCCGTACTTGCCTTACATTTTGCAGGATTTATGGGAGATTGGTACATCTCCTGAAGCCGTACTTAAATTAATAAAAAAGCACACGACTGACCGTTCAAGTCTTAAAGTTCTCGATTTAGGATGTGGAAAAGGGGCGGTTTCAATAAAATTGGCAAAAGCGTTTAAGTGTCATTGCCATGGAGTGGATGCTGTCGAAGAATTTATCGATGAAGCTGAAAATAGAGCAAAAGAAATCAATGTTGACAAATATTGCCGTTTTGAATCTGATGACATAAGAGCCAGGATTTCTGATTTAAAAAATTACGATGTCATAATTCTTGGTGCTATTGGCCCGGTTTTTGGTGATTATTATTCAACATTATCTAAAGTTTCAGAATGCATCAGAGAAAACGGGCTGGTGGTGGTTGATGACGGATATATTGATGACGGGAGTGAATATTCACACCCTTTGGCAGAGCAAAAGTCAGTGATTCTTAAGCAGGCATCTGATGCCAGGATGGAACTCATCGATGAAATCATAATCAACAAAAATGAAATAAAAGAATCTGATGAACATATTTATAGAAATATTAAGAGACGGTGCCAGGATCTTATCGAGAAACACCCCGGGAAAAGAGAACTTTTCATTGACTATATAAGGAAACAGGAAGAAGAGAACGAGATACTTGAAACAAAATTAGTCTGTTCAACAATGGTGTTTAGGAAGTGCAGTTAGCTCAATGGTGTTATGAACTCAAACATTCGTATAAAACTAAGTGCGAAAATTAAAGAGGAACGAAAAAAAGCCGGCTACACACAAGAAAAACTGGCGGCTAAATCAAAAATTGATTATAAGTACATTCAAAAAATAGAAGGTAAGACACCCCCGAATATAACAATTGAAACTATTGAAAAGATAGCAAAAGCGTTAAATATACCTCCTTCGGTCTTACTGGATTTTTAATAATAAAGCATCAGCCGTAGCCCAAGATGAAATTACCCACTATCCCGGGCCGGTGAATAGATGACTGCATGTGGTCAAGCCAGTGAATTTAACGTTATGTGCCAAAGGAAAGGCAATGGAATTCTCACAGTTATACGACCATGCAAAAAAGAAGCGGAACCCGAGAGAGGTTTCTCCTTTTATATCAGCCGGAAGCGTGGCAGCAGCAATCTTAACCAACAACGGTAATGTCTATACGGGTGTAAGTATTGATACGGCGTGCACTTTAGGGACGTGCGCGGAAAGAAATGCTGTCGCTAACATGATTACAAATGGTGAGAACCAAATTGTAAAACTGGTATGTGTATTCGATGATGGAAGTATTGTTAGTCCGTGCGGAGCGTGTCGTGAATATTTAATGCAGCTTCACCCGGAAAATCACCGCATGCAGATACTCCAAGACTTGCCTGCCGGGCAAACCACAACACTCAAGGAGCTGTTACCGGAATGGTGGGGTGTGCGGCGGTTTGCGGAGAGCACAAACACAAATCAATCAAGCGGAGCGCCTGTGACTCCCGCTTATCACAACCGTTCAAAAAAACATGAGTAGCGTATTTGTATTTAATGGCCCCTCAAGCTCTGGTAAGACATCAATTGCAAAGGCAGTTCAAGCAGGTTTGAGCCAAAATTTCCTCAGGTTTTCAATTGATGATTTTTATCGTTTTTTCAACCCGGATACCCCCAATGACTGGAAATTTTATTACTCCTTGAATCAAGTTTTCTTTCGCATGATTCGAGCCAGCTTGGAGCTTGGCTATAATGCAGTTATTGATACCGTATTCGAGAGAAAAGAATGCTATGACGAATGTGTTAAAAACTTCAATGACTTCCAAATGTATTTTATTGGTTTTTATTGTTCATCTTCCATATTGATGCAAAGGGAAGTTGAAAGAGGGAACCGGCCCATTGGTTTAGCTGAAAGGCAGGCAAATATTGTAAACGATTTCGTTGATTATAATCTGACAGTTCACACCGACACCGAGTCAATTGAAGCGTGCTCAAGAAAAATAATATCGTTTATACAAACCAACACATGGGGATAATCCGGATGCCGCCTTTATCTGAACCGCGTTTTAAACCGCTGCCTGCAGCAGCCTGAAAAGCGTTTTCCCGGCCAGGGTCTCTCCTGACACCACACCCACCACTTGGTTGTCTTCAACAATGGGGACCGATGAGATGCCATGATTTTCAAGCAGCCTCACACAGTCAATGATGCTTGCATCGGGTGGGGCAACAATCACGTCTGTGGTCATGATTTTGGTCAGGGGAGCATCCACAGACAACTGTGACGCCATTGCCTTGGTGATGTCCCAATTGGATATGATCCCGATCAGCTTGCCCTGTTCAGAAACGACATTGACCACAGGCACACTGGCATCAACCAGCAGCTTTGCCGCATCGGCCACAGACCTGTCTACCGCGATGGTGGGTCCATCTTCCATGATATCCCCGGCGGTTTTGGATTTTTCCATCATGGCAATCCGCTGGACACTGATCTTTTCGGCAATTTCGCAGGGCAGGCTGTCCGGGTCCTTGCACAGCCCGTCCACCAACTCTTCCATGTTTCGGCGGATAACGGTTTCCAGTTTTTCCACGGCTGCTTTTCTGCGGGCTTCAGAGAGCTGTGCAAAGGCGTCACTGTTCTGTTCAAGCCACGAGTCCACAGCATCCCTGTTGCCCAGAGCCTCGGCAGGAATATCCAGATGGACCGGCGTGGGAACCATTCGTTCATGGGCCGCATAGATGACACCGCCTGAGTTGACCAGGTAGTCCGTGGCAATAAGGATGCCCCGATCCCGATAAACCGCGCGTTCCATTCTCCTGCGGGCCGCCTTTTTGGCCGGCAGGGGTGAATAGCTGTTGGCCCCTTCCACGATGATGCGCCACCTGCCCATCCGTTCAACGGTCATGGAGGGGTTGGAGGCGGCATCCACATCCAGGTAGTTGAACATGGGAGAGGCCGGCACCATGCAGAAGGCCGACTCGGTGAGCAGGTGGTTGGACGCGTTGGAAAAGACCGTGTCCACAAATCCTTCACCGTGGAGTATCCGGTCATGGTAGTATTTTCCGGTCACCGACCCGAACTGTTTCCAAAGATCGAACAGCTCCTGCCAGGGCAGGCCGTCTTCTCTGTAGAGATAGCCGTCCACATCCGAGACACCCTTGATAATGGGAGCGTTTTTTGGATCATAATCATGAAAAATCCTTGCCGCATGGGCACCCACCGCACCGAATCCCTGGATCAGGACATCCATCTTGGCAGGATCGGGGATCACCATCTCTTTGAACTGGGGCAGCTGCTTGAGCCTGGGAAGATGCTCCAGCAGGGCCTTTGTGGCCACCACCACACCGTTGGCTGCCCCGCCCAGTTCATCAATGCGGTTCCCCCCCATGTCGGCCGGTTTGGACACGCAGTTATTGAGCCCGTTCTCGATCCCGAATGTTTTCATATCCGCATCATTGGTACCCACGTCAGGGCCTGGAATATATATCTGTGTGTATCTGCGGATCAACCGTCCAAAACCTTTGATCACCTCAAGGCGATCCTTTTCGTTCAGGTTTTCAGGCTTGACAATCCCGGATTTGCCCCCGCCGAAAGGAAGGTCGGCAGCAGCATTCTTCAGTGTCATTCCTCTGGCCAGGTTGTGGATATCGTGGGGTGTGACGTCAGGCAGCATTCTCACCCCTCCCATGGACGGCTGCCCCATGGCAAGATTGTCCACCACCAGAAAGCCGCCGATCTCCAAGGCAGCGTCTTTGATCCACATACAGGATACCAGCCTGGGGCCCAGCCGGTCCACGGTTATACCCAAACGCTGAAGGCTGTCCAGATCGGTCGGGCCGAACTCCAGATATCTTAATGGGCCGTCCTGAACCACACGTTTCTCCATTAGTTTTGGGGACAGAGTATCCTGCAATAATTGTTTCATTTTAAACGGAATCATCTGACTTTTCCTTATCCTATTCTGATCTTATCCTGTTCTGGTTTTATCTTGGTTCACGTTCCGGTGTTAATTCAAATTCCGTTCCTAGTGCAGATTTTGAGCAGCGACAACGCCGATACCCGCCTTGAGAAGTGTCCGGGCGGTAAGGTTTACGGAATCGTGCTTGTCCAGGTAGTTGCGTTCCATCTTCTCCATCAGCCCCTGTTTGAGGACCTCCTCTTTGGACATAAAATAGTCAAAGATATCCGAGGGTCGCTCCCTGTTTGCATCCACCTCGGGTTCGCCGCCTTCGTGCTTGGCTGAAATATTGGGAACCTTTCTGGCCAACTCAACCAGTTCGTCCCGCCTGCAATAGGGCTGGGCCACAATACCTTTCTGCGGTTCCGTGATGTGATGTTCAAACCGTACCGCTTTTTCAAGGCCCATGGCGTTTCTGATCCTGTTGGCCTGGATAATGGTGTCGTTGTTTACCGCATTGGAAAGGTTGAAACCCACCAAAGAGGTAGAGCCGTCTTCCCGTGAGAACATCCTGGCGGTCATCAGCGTCCATAGGATAAAATAGGGGTTGTCGTTACCCACAAACACGGAGATTTTAAATTCAATATCAATGCCCAGGCGATGCATCATATAGCCCATGAGAATCGTGCCGGGGTTGATGTTCAGCACCTGTTTAACACCATAGCTGGTTGCGTAATAGAGGTACTCCTCAGCCCATTTGACAGGGTAGTCATTTGGCTGGCCGATGCCGGTGAAAAAACCGGCCAGGGTGTCAGGTCCGCCGCCCAGATGGATATTGCCGCCGTCGGTGCCCCGGGTATCCAGGGACTCAACCCAGGTGGCGCCGATAACCTGCATGGCACAGGTGACCGCCAGCAGGTCGCCCTGGTCTTCTGCCTGTTCTTTCATGTTCCGCACACGGATGATGCGGCCGGGCATGAGTTCCCTCTTCTCAATGCACTGTTTTGCCTCAGCCATCAGCCAGGGGAAAAATTGCATGGCACTGATTTCCAGGGTGACGGCGTTGGAAAAATCTATGGCAGCACTGTCTTTGCCGGTATGCTCCCTGCAGTAGTCGTCCATGGATATAAAGGCCTTCTTATCCCGCTGTTCAATGAGCCATTCAAGATCGGCCAGGTATGGAGAATCAATCTCTTTGAGCCGCTGCATCAGGGTTTCAATGTTTCTGGCCGCTCTGGATTTTTGGTTGATATGGTCCACCCCGCCGAATTTTTCGATCAGTTCGGAGAGCTCTTTGGCCATCATATTCTCCGGATTGGAAAAAAATTGGTTGATCGTATCTATGTCACCGGGTTTGATGAGGAGCATCTGATTAACGTTCGTCATGGTATCCGCCTTTCATGAGTTGAGGTTATTGCTTTTCCATATCTGCGATGAATTTGTCTTTTTCACCTTCGATCATATGGTAACAGTGCTGATCTTCAGGAAACCGGCCGCCCCGCACATCTTCACAGTACGCTTTCATGGCATTGGTGATCATGGCGGCAACATCACAATACTTTTTGACAAATTTGGGCGTAAACGCTTGAAACTGGCCGATGAGATCACTGACGATCAGAAGCTGGCCGTCACACCCTTTGCCGGCCCCGATGGAAAAGACCGGGATGGTCAGTTGCTTTGTGATGTATTCGGCAACTTCCGGCGGCACCGCTTCAACCAGGAGCATCTGCGCACCGGCTTCCTGGACCGCCAGTGCATCTTCCACAACCATGGCCGCATCCCTTGCGGTCCTGCCCTGGGCTTTATGCCCGCCGAGGGCACCTGAGCTTTGAGGGGTAAGGCCGATGTGGCCGATCACCACAATCCCGGCCTCAACAATGGCTTTTATTCTTGATGCGACCCTGACCCCGCCCTCAAGTTTAATGGCATCCACATCCGCCTCTTTTAAGAAACGGCCGGCATTCCGGACCGCGTCCTCGTCAGAGGCCTGGTAGCTCATAAACGGCATGTCACCGACAATAAAGGTGTTGGGCGCCCCTCTTCTCACCGCTTCACAATGAACAATGCACTGGTCCATGGTCACGGAAACGGTT
The DNA here is from genome assembly GCA_028280105.1 of Desulfobacula sp. Lineage (GTDB taxonomy): Bacteria > Desulfobacterota > Desulfobacteria > Desulfobacterales > Desulfobacteraceae > Desulfobacula. The sequence goes on from JANQML010000273.1 coordinate 15,563, forward strand.
CCATTGTATCCGTAAACGCACATCCCAAGCGAGTCGCCCACCAGAATCATATCCAGGCCGGCAGCCTCGGCAAACTGGGCTGTTGGAAAGTCGTAAGAGGTCAGCCAGGTGACCTTCTCACCTGATGCTTTCATCCTGTAAAAATCGTGAATTGCTTTTTTCTTTGCCATCTCTTTCTCCCTGTCTATCTGTTCTTAAGCTGAGTCTGATGTTCCATTTAAAAAAACAAAAGAAGCTTCTTTAACTTATTTGAAGTATACCAGCATTCCCGTAAAATGTTCTTGCTATCTTTGCTTGAATTTGCCACTATTTTGGAAATTAATTTTAAAAAAATATGTTTTAAGAAAAGGATCATCCAAATATGAAAATTGATAAAATAGATCATGCCTTGCTCACCACCCTGCAGGCAGAGGGGCGCACCACCAATGCAAAACTTGCCGAAAACGTTAACCTGAGTGAAACACCGACCTGGCGCCGTTTAAAACGACTGGAGGAGGCCGGTTTTATCGAAGGGTATCATGCGGTGCTCAATAAGAAACTGCTGGGGTTTGGGATCTATGCCTTTGTCCAGATCTTCAGCGAAAACCATACAGATGATTCCCTGGAGCAGTTTGAAAAGGATATCCAGAAGATTCCCGAAATTTTATGCTGCCATAATATCACCGGGGATGCGGATTATATCCTGCAGGTGGTTGCAAAAGATCTTGAAGCCTATGAGAAGCTGCTGAGAAAAGTGCTGCGCAGACTGCCGGGAGTTAAATCGGTTAAGACCAGCATCTCCATGCGTGAAGTTAAAGGCACCACCCATCTGCCTTTATAGCACTTCTTTCATCATATCCGACAATTTCAGCTTAATGCCCAGAAATCATCTTTTTTCTCGATCTCATAACAGACTTTAATGTCGGCTGCGATAAATATGTGCCGGCCAACCATAAAACACTCATCATTGGAATTATAGTATTCACCTGCTCTTTGCAGGAAAGATGCGCCCTCTTTGGTTTCAAGCAGGTCTGAAACGGTTTTGGATGTGTGGTATGTGGAAAAATAGTATTTAAACCGGGCCAGTTCCGTATCCGGATATCTCTCAAGCAGATAAGGGCAGATGTTCTCTTCTTTCAGTTCATCATCACTGTACCTGGCCAGAACATGCTCCGGCAGAATCCGGTCTTCCAGGGCAAGTATCCTTCCCAAAGAGGTTTTCAGCCTTCTGATCAGCATCAACCGATCGCTGTTGACAGGAACAAGGCCGGCGGTCCAGGGCGGATCGTTATCCAACAGGCGTTTTTCAACTATTTTATTTTCAACTGTCAGCCCAAGGCTTTTCAAAGAGCCTTCAAATCCCTGGGTGGCATCCAGATCAAGGCTTGGCCGGCGTTTCCGGGTTAAAAAGGTGCCCTGTCCCCTCACCTTTTTTAAAAATCCCATTTTTGCCAACCGCTCAACCGCTAATCTCACGGTATTCCTGCTGACTTCAAGTTTGGAAATAAGCAGGTTTTCAGATGGAAGGAGATCTCCAGGACCCAGTTTATTCTTCTTTGCATAATCAATGATCAGTTCAGAGACCTGGATATAGATAGGTTTATAACTTTCCCTGTTCATTTGAGGAAAAACATATTCGTCGTTCATTGTGTTCCTTATCGTTATTTTTTTATTGGGTTATTGGCATAAGAAGACACACCTTGTCAAGCACGACAATTTACCTCAACGTTGCATAAAAATTTTATCATAAAAGATGAAATCAGTTGGCGGTACAACAAACGCGTTGAATTTAAAGATGCTTTTAAGGCTTCATCATAAGTGGATTCCGCCATTTCATCTTTTTTCCAAAAATTCTTACCCTCCGGGAAAAGCGTGAAGATCCCATCTTCTTCGTTCCCAAGGTTTTGCGGTAGAGTACTACAGCGGCAACCTTGGCGCCTTGAAGATGGAACCTTCACGCTTTTTGCAACGATGAGGTTTACCCTGATCCACCATACGGTCCCGCTTGCTGATTTGCCTGCGGTGGTTCCTCCCTGCGGCGTATGGCTGATACGCCCTCAGTCGTCACGCCTTGCCGCCTTGCATCCGGCACCGTCTGA
>JANQML010000298.1 GCA_028280105.1 Desulfobacula sp.
TCCCGGGGATCGGCATTCAGATCGTCCGTGAAGCGGGCCATGGCTGACCGGAACGCTCTCTTTAAGGAATCCCACACATCGTCGTCCGGGTGCTCGGCCAGCAGCGGTGCCGGGATGTCGAGCCGGCGCAGGGGGTGGCGGCTTTGACAGACCACGTTCCCCTTCAGGTCGAATATCAGGACCTTGGCACTTTGTGTCCCCACATCCACACCCATCAGATATTTTTTTTTCATCTGTCTGCTCCTGAAAGTCCTATGGTTTCAAAGGGGTCGTCCGTCGATTTCATGGGTTTCATGTTGGACGGGTTCCAGATATCATCGGGGTCCCATCTTTTTTTCAACCGGTCCACCTCTTTTTTTTTTGCCTTTACAACCGCCGTGCCCGGGGGATAAAGCCCGGTCTTTCCGATGCCGTATTGGGGGGCTGTTTTCAGCCATGACCGGTTCTGCGAATTCATCCGGCGGTTGATCCAGTCTGCTGCCCGCTGATACTCATCCGGGGTGCGGGGCAGAAAATAGGCCTGGAAAATACCCTGGCCGGCATGCCCGAACACGGCCGTCCGGATCTGTGTTTCTTCTATCTCTTGGTTAAGACGGGCCATGTCCTGGACCAGGCTTGTTTTGTTACAACAGATCTCCATTCTCAGCCGGTTTTTTTTTAAGGATGGATCCCGGATTTGATCTGAAACAAAAAAAACAGCCTCCATGGCCGCATGATAAAAGGCCTTCAACCGGGTCAATTCACGGTCTCCGGAAAATGCCCAGGAGGTATCCGGGTCACTGCCCCAATGAACGGCCTGCTCCAGGATCTGCTCCAGAAGGGCTTCCACCGGTGCCGGCCCGGTCCCGTGGATTTCAATAGAGACGGCAGATGATAAACCGCTGCCCATGTCCGGCAGAGATGCCAGATGCGGGGCGCGGGCCTGATAGGTCCGGATGGATTCCAGCAGGCCGTGATTCATGAACTCAACGGCCGTGATCCGGCTTTCAACGGACTCATGATCCGATTTACGCCCGTTGGTGATATCCCGGCAAAAGGAAAGGGCCTGGGAATCTGTTTCAAAAAAGAAGACCACACCCCATTTTTCACACGGATCCGGCAGCAGGATCAGCTCAAGGGAGAGGATAATACCCACCATGCCTTCACTGCCCAGGCAAAGTGCCCGGTCTCTGTTTTTTAACAGATGGGTTTCACCGGCAGCGTCCATGATCCGGATCGATCGTATATACCGGGATACTGGGCCATAGTAATGGGAACCGGGGCCGTTTGAATGATTGGCGGCAATACCGCCCAGGCTTGCCGATGTCTCAGTGGGGTCCACCGGCCAGAACAACCCGGTTCCGGACAGATAGGTCTGAAGCGCCGACAGGGTGACACCGGGCTCAACACAGAGGGTGGAGTGATCCGGTTTCCGTTCTATTTTATCTGAAATCCGGTTCATCCGGCTGAGATTCAGGATATGGCCGCCGGTCGGTACACATCCTCCGCCGATTCCGGTACGGCTGCCCTGGATGGTAATGGGAATCCGTTGCTTTGAGAGCCGGGTAACGATCCGCCGGATCTGGTCTTCGTCAACGGGAAATGAGATGGACTCTGCCCGGCCGGTTAACCCAGATTCATCGGTCAGAAAATCAAGATACCGGTCGTCCAGGGGCCGGATCAGGCCTGTCGAGCCCTGAGCCGGTGATATCGGGTCTTGTTTATTCATCCGGTCTATGGTCCCCTTGTTCTGATGCGCGATCCGCCTCCTCCTCCAGGGCCATGAGAAACGGCATGGCATCGTCGATAATCCCGATGTCGGCGATATCAAAAATGGGTGCCTGATCATCGGTGTTAACGGCAATGATGAGCCTGCTCTTTTCAATACCGGCGGTAAAAGCCCCTGTCCCGGAGACCCCGGCGGCAAGACACCGTTCCGGGGCGACAACCCGGCCGGAAATCCCGATCAAATGTTCCATATCAATCCATGCATTCATGACCACGGGCCGGCTGGCACCAATGGCCGCACCCAGCGCCCGGGCCGTTCGTTTGACCACTGCCATGTTCTCCTTGCTGCGGATGCCCCGTCCCACGGCAAGAACGGTCTCTGACTGCTCCAGGTTGTTCTGCTTTGCATCGGCCGTATACCGGCTTGATTGTATCCAGTCACAGGCGATCGGTTTCAGGCCGGTCACCGGCTCAACCGGGCAGGGCGGTGGAGACAGTTTCAGGGGGCGGCACGGCCGGTTCGCAACAGAGAGGCACCAGGGCGTTTGTTTAAGGGCCAGAACGGCTTTCAGGCTGCCGGTGTAAGACGGTTTGGTGACGGTCAGGGTTTGGGCTTCCATTTTTAATCGTTCCACCTGGAGGCAGGAGCTGCCGTTTAAACGGTAAGAGACCCGGGTGGCCAGTTCCTGGGAATGGCTGTCACTTCCGAATACCATCAATCCGGGATCTGATTTTCGGCAGGTCTGTTCCAGGAGAGACAAAACCGATTCAGGCGGATTCTGCGGATCGGTTTTTATCAGCCGGATGGCGTTTATCCGGATTGATGTTTCGGGGAAACGTTCGGGTGGTATACCTGTATAAAAGATCCAGAGCTCAACCCGGGTGAAAGCGGCCCGGCATGGGGCCAGTATATCATCAATCAACGCTGCCTGTCCGGCAAACCGGTCAGAGGCTGAATTTAAGACCAGGACCGCTTTCATGATTCCTCTTTGATGTTTTTTGGGATTTCTCGAAAAAACCGGTCATACACGTGTCGGGCGGTATCCCGGCGGTTTTTCCCGGATATAAACCGGCATGATTTTTTTGTTTTTTTGGGGTAGAGATCGACCAGGGTCTTCCCGCCATCCAAAACCGGTTGTATCTGAAGGATTTCAATGGGGATCACGGCACTCTTTTTTGATGCTGCCGCCAGCTTCTGCCGGAGGGTGGGAACCCTGAGATAGGGAACCTCCGCAGTATTGCCGACCACCAGGACCACGGGCAGGGAAACGGTCTGTTCCAAAGTACCGCCGTCGTCCCTGCTCACAGTGCGGATCTGTCCCGGGACCTCATCTGCGTAAAGGGCGGTGACAGACCGGATACAGGGCCATCCCAACCGTTCGGCAACCAGGAAACCGGTCTGCCGGTTCTCTCCTTCTCCCCCATGGGCGCCGAGAATGAGGAGGTGAAATCCGTTTGATTGGTTGACAAATGCGGCAATTGCTTGTGACACGGTTTCCGGGTCAAATCTCAGGTCTGAATCTTTACCCGGATCAATCCGCACGGCCCGGTCATACTGGACAGCCAGCAATTGTTTTAAAAAAAGATCCCCCCGTTCACCGTCAATGGTCAAAGCGGTCAGTTCAGATCGTTGATCTCGGGCGGTCAACTGATCAGACAGCCTGAGCGCCATTTCAAGCCCGCTTTCTTCAAACCCGTTAAACACCTGTCTGATATGGGCGATGTCAACGGTATGATCCTCGCGGATCAGCCTGTCCTGCCCAATGGTCACCCCGTCGTCCGGGACGGTTTTAAAACAGGTGCAGATCTTCATTTTTCAACCGGAAAGATGGTGCCGGTATTCATGATGCCGTTGGGATCATATGCTGACTTGAGTGATTCCAGAATATAGTATGCACTGCCGTGCTCCTCTTTTGTCCAGGGGGTCCGGTATTTGCCGATGCCGTGGTGATGCACCATGGAACCGCCTGCTTTCAATGTCTCTTCAACGATCAACCCGTTGAGGGGGACATGGTACTTGTTGAGTTCTTCATGGGGGCGGCAGTCCACCACGTTATAGTCATAGACAAAATACATGTTGGTTCCGGTCTGGTAAGAGTGGGAAGAGTGGCCGCCGAGCATGGTCAGATCACCGGCATGGGGGAAATCGTCCAGAATCCGTTTGATGGCATTTTCGTAAATGGTGTGGATGCAGTCCCAGTTGCCCGACACCTCCGTGGTAAAGCCCATGTTGTTGTTTTTCCGGATATATTCCCTTTCTTCAATCAGTTTTTCCGGTCCCCAGTTCAGGTGATTGAACCAGTTTTCAATGATCCGGGTATCCACTTTCCGGCATTCGGGATATTGGGAAACAATCTCTTCAATTCCCTCGGCTGTTGCATCGGCAATCCGGGCTGGGCCCTCGGCCATGAAGATCAGCAGGCATTTTCCGTCGGCAAACTGGTTGAACCCGTGCTGGGCGCCATCCTGTGCATCATAGAGACGGGCAATGGACGGCCGGTATCCGCTGACCATCACCTCTCTTAAAATACGGAATCCCATTTTCATGTCATCCAGTGCCCAAGTCTTGAACCGGTTGTTTTCAGGGGTATATTTAAACAACTTGACCGTTACTTCGGAAATAAAGCACAAGGCCCCCTCATTGCCGATGATGATGTGCCGGATATCCGGTCCGCAGGCCCGCCTCGGCACATTTTTAATCCGGGTGATACGGCCGTTGGGAAAGACCGCTTCCAGTCCCATCACCATATCTTCAATCCCACCGTACAGGGTTGAGAACTGGCCGATACTCCGGGTGGCCACAAGCCCGCCCATCTGTGCCAGGGGTTTGGACTGGGGGGAGTGGCCCGTGGTCAACCCCTGTTTCCGGCACTCGTTTTCCAGTCTTTCCAGGTTGACCCCGCACTGGGCCGTGGCCTGCATATTGACCGGATCGATGTTGATGATCCGGTTCATATCTGATCCGTCAAGGACCACGGAATTTTCAACAATGGTTTCAAGGCCGCCTTCGGTGGCGGAGCCGCCGGTTTTGGGCACACAGTTGATTTGGTTCTCATTTAAATAGGCCAGAACTTTCGAGACCTGATCGGTCTCTTGAGGCTTAACCACGGCAGCCGGCAGCGGCAGGCTGTAAACACCGAACAATGTCTCATATTTCCGATACCGGTCATGGGAGTTTTCCTTGAGTACCTGTTCATCGGTGATGACTCGTTCGGCTCCCATGATCTCTTTTAAATCCCGGACAATAGTTTCTCTGTTCAAAGACATCTCTCTTCCCTTTAATTTGAAGGTTCTGTTTGGATTTACCGTATCATAATTCTATCGTACCATATTTTACCGTACCAGGTATCCGCCATCCACGGCCAGGATATGACCGTTCACATAGTCTGAGGCCCGGCTGGCCAGGAATACGACGGCCCCCATCAAATCCAGCGGATCTCCCCACCGGTTGGCCGGGATATGATCCAGCACCTGCTGGTTGGTTGCCGGATCTTTCCTTGTCTGTTCGGTGATGGCGGTGGCGTAGTATCCCGGTGCAATCCCGTTGACCTGGATATTGTACCGGGCCAGTTCGTCGCAATAGGCCTTGGTCAGTCCTGCCAGGGCATGCTTGCTGGCCGCATATGCCGGTGACATCCGCCCACCCAGGTAGGAAAAGAGGGAACAGATATTGATTATTTTTCCGGCCTTTTGGGGGACCATGATTTTAGCCGCTTCCCGGCTCAGATCAAATGCAGCGGTCAGGTTGACGTCGATCATGGGGTCCCAGTCCGCCCGGTCAAAGGCCAATATCTCATTCAGCCTGCAGATGCCGGCGTTGTTGACCAGGATGTCCACACCGCCGAACCGGTCCGTGCAGGCCTGGATAATGGTTTCTGCAGCATTTTTTTCAGTGATGTCCGCATGCATGAACGCGACCCGGCTTCCCTCGTTTTCAATCCGTGTTTTTGTTTCTTGGTTGTCATCGATAAGACCGGGGATAAACAGGTCGGCCCCGCCTTTTGCCAGTGCCAGGGAAAAGGCTTGGCCAAGGCCGCTGTTTCCCCCGGTTACAATGGCGGTTTTATTTTTTAGAGAGAAAAAGGACATGGAAAAATCATCAATTTTATCATTAATGGTCATTATAAATATCTTCCTTTACAAGTCTGCGGGTTGGGTGCCACCTGATATTGAGTTGCCGGGTTCATGGCCTATGGCCGGGCTTTATCCTTTGGTTCCGACGGGTCGCCTTGAGGTCCTGTCTCAATTTCAGAACGGGGATCCATCTGCATGGCCACCTGGGAGGATCGTTTCATGATCATGAAATCCACCTGGTCCTCAACCGGGATGACCCGGGTCAATTCCGTCTGCCGTAAAAATAATAAACCAACACCGGCAAGGATGCCGATGCTGGAAAAAAAGAGGTAAAACCCGTGGGAATTACCAAAAACGGCGATAAAACCCGATGAAACCAGCGGACCCAGGATGGCCCCGATACCGTAGAAAAGCAGCAGGGCTGAACTTACATTAACGATATCCTTTGATTCGAACAGGTCATGTGCCCGGGCCACGGCTGCCGGGTAGATACAGGACATTAAACCGCCGAACAGAGTGGTTCCGATCATTAAGACCGGGATGGAAAACTGTCCGGCAGGAAGCATCAATCCGCTGAGGATACCGAAAAGAAGGGTGACAACCGGGATGACAATCGAGCGGTCAAACCGGTCTGATATGGCACCCAGCGGCCACTGAAGCAACAACCCGCCGACCACTGTGACGGTCATGAAAAGAGAGAGCCGGGAGACATCCGGGCTGATGCTGTGGAAAAACACCGGCCCCATGGTGTAAAAGGAACTGGTCAGCAGTCCGGCCGCCAGGCAGCCCACCATTCCCATGGGGGCCTCTTTGATAATGGTATTCAGTTTTACGGGTTGAACCGTCTGTATTTGCGGATGAATAGAGTGGGTCAGGGCAATGGGAACACTGCCGATCAGGGTCAGGAATCCGATAATGAAAAACAGGGAAGAGTCTTTTATTTCACCGATGTTGAGAAATTGCTGGCCCAGACCGCTTCCCAGGTAAAACAGGACCATATAGACGGAAAATACCCGGCCCCGGGTATTAGTTTCGGAACATTCGTTCAACCAGCTTTCAATGACCATGAAAAGGCCGATGCTGACCACACCGGTGATGAATCTGAAAACACCCCATGCCAGGGGCGAGATATAATATCCGTGGAGCATGACCATGGCACCGGTAATGGCGGTAAATGCCGCAAAGGACCGGATATGGCCGACGCTTTTTATCAGATGGCTGCAGTAAAAGGTGCCGATGACGGACCCCACATAATAACTGGTCAGAATCATGCCGGTGACCTGGGGGGAATATCCTTCAACGGTCAGTCTCAGGCTTAAAAAAGTGGCCAGCAGCCCCAATGCCATTGTGATCAGGAACATGGCCGTATACAGGGCAATAAAGGATCTGAGTATGGATGTCATGGCGGTTGCTAAGGCTCCTGATATTAAACACTGATTCTCCCAATTAAAGGAGGGCTGAAAAAAAAGCAATAAAAAAGCGAATCCGTATTCATTTATTTTGTCTTTGCACCAGATATAGCCCGGATCTGAAGGATTTCAGCACTATCGTTAAAAAGAGGTTCTATCCGTTTTTAGGGAGCGAGTTTTAGAACTGCCTGACTGAGATTGAAAACGGTCTGTTTCCTGTTTACCTCAACGTTGCATAAAAATTTTATCATAAAAGATGAAATCACTTGATGATACAATAAAAGCTTTGAATTTAAAGATGCTTTAAAGACTTCATCATAAG
>JANQML010000329.1 GCA_028280105.1 Desulfobacula sp.
AATCTGCGGACAGAATTGAAGGGGAAATTACTCCCATGCGCTTACTCCTAAACGGGCTTGAAGGCCCCGGCCGGACCAAGGGGGATCAATATAGGAGCAGGGATAAGAACTTGTTTATAATCAAAAAGAGCATAAATCAAACCTCAAAATCCAAAATACTACCGCCAACCTGATACGGTCACAACATGGTTTGCCTGTATCAGGTTGGTGCAAGCCGGGTCAAGAAAAAAATAAAGGTATGGAAGTTTTCGAGGGAACTTCCTAAAATTTCGGAATTTGAGGGTCTGCCTCATCACAGGCCAGTTCAATGGGATTATCAGAATCTTTTTTAAGGATGTGGTTGCGGATGTACCAAAGACGGTTAAGTCCTTAGACAAAGCTTTCGATTACCAGTCATAATCCCTTACCGTTTGTTCATATCTGCCGGGAATATGAGCCGTCAGCCCGGCCAACCGGTCCGGTGCATTGAAATCCTTCCGGAGCTTCCGGTTTTTTTTAAATTTTTGTATTTATTCTATAAATAGGAATATACCTGAGATGACTGCAAAAACCGCAGCAACCATGATGTAAAATAAAACAAAGAGCCAAAAAAGAGCAGGGGTTTTCCCTTTATAAACATATCCGCCTTTTATCCCTAATTTACCGGAGCGAAGGCCTTCGGCAAGTATAACGATCAATCCGCCTGTAAGAGAAAAGACAAAGATCAGGCTGATGGCATCCCAGAATGGGCTGCCCAGCCACCACTTAATTGCCCCGAAAATGACCCCGGCCAAGACAAAAAAACCGCCGGTCATCTCTCCCCAATGGATTTTTTCTTTTGATTTGGACATGATTAAGTTAAATTTTTTTCACCGCTTTCCAATGGCATGTCATCGGGCAAATCTTCAACTTGAGGATAAACCGACACCGGGGTTAAGGCTTGATCCATTCAATCGCAGGGTGCAACCACTCTTTGTAGGGTTTGTATACCAATCCGTGGCCGATACCTTTTTCCACGACCAGGGCTTCATGCCTGCCGATTCGATTCGATCTGCTAAAGTATAGATCAGGTGTTATCTCTAATTTATCCGCACGGTCGTGGATGGACAGAACATTTCCGGTCAGGTGCAGTTCATCATCCACCAGATATTTCTTAAAAAGCCCGGCAAGTATCACATAATGGATTTGCTTTTCGTTCAACAGCTTGGATACATATGCCCCGATTGCCCCGCCTTTGGATGCCCCGATCAGGGAGATATGCCCCGGAGGGACGCCTTTGTTTATCAACGTTTTTATCTGTTTTGCCACGCGTTCGGCATATGAAATAATCTCCGTGCCTTTTGCGCGGACTTCACTGATTACTGTGAATCCGTTTTTAGAAAGTGTTTCAAGAATCAGTTCATATTCATAATAACCAAATTCAGGATGGTTGGGCCGTATCCCGGCCTCTTCAATTATCAGCCCGTGGAGATAGAAAAGATAGTATTCAGTCTGGTTGGGGTTTTCAGGTATGTTATTTAAAATTGAATGCATATTTTTTCCTTTTCGCCTTGGATTGATTAATCATCAATTTAATTAATCCCGATATTAAGTATATCTTAATCATTTTTTACTGAAATCATTTTAAATATATCATAATCCGTTTGAATTAAAATGATTTTTGCCCACGCTTTTTCTTGATTTTAATTGTTATACATTATACATATGACCGCTATATATATAATTTATGATCGCCATGATCAACAGATAACCAGAATTAACTAACAAGAGGTGATGACATGCAAGAAAAGATTTATCCAAAACGAACCCGGGTGTACCAGAATGACACTTTAAATTCCACGCACTGGGATCACGTCAACTTTCGTGATGATGATATTGTTGTCTGCACGGCTTTGAAAACCGGGACAACCTGGATGCTTCGAATTTTAAGTTTACTTGTCCATCAGAATACGGCCGTTGACAGTGAAGTGATGAAGACCCCCTGGCCTGATTACCGGATGTGGGATATCGAACAGGAAGTCAAGGAAATGGATGCCATTGAGCACCGCCGCTTTATTAAAACCCATATCCCCCTTGACGGTCTTCCCTACAATGAAAATGTCAAATATATCAATGTGACCCGGGAGATGCATGATGCCTTTTTTTCATTACAAAATCACTGGTCAATTCTCACCGACGGAAACCTGGCATCCAAGGATAAATACGGAGACAAGCCCTTTCCCCGGTTTGAGGATGGCGGTGATGTTCACCAGCGGTGGAAAGACTGGTTGACAAAGAGCGGCGGATTTAAATGGGAGCAGGATGGTTATCCGTTCTGGTCTATGTTTTCCTATGTTGAAAGTTTCTGGCCCTACCGCAAACTGCCGAATATCTTGATGGTGCATTTTACCGACATGCTCAATGATCTTGAAGGCCAGATGCGAAGGGTTGCCGCATTTGTCGGTATTGAGGTCCCTGAAGAAAAATGGCCGGAACTGGTCAATGCCGCTACATTTGATTCCATGAAAAAAGATTTAAAGACCTTGCAGCCCAAATTCGACAAGATGTTTAAAGGCGGGGGGGATGCTTTTATGGATAAAGTTGACGGTATCTGGAAAGATATCCTGACCACGGATGAAGATACTAAAAATTATGAATCCAGAATAGGCCAGCTGGACCCTGAATTAAGAGAATTTATTGAAAAAGGCAGTCTGGAGCTGGGATATTATCCGGATGGTAAAAACTAAAAACTGCTTTAAGTTAGGGCGCCTGTTTTTGTTAAAGGAGCAGGCATTCCTAATTCAACACATCAATATTTATTTAGAATTGAATTCCGGAGACATAGATGAATAAAAAATTACTTGGCGTCATACTGTCCGCCGTTATCGGACCTGTTTTGTGGTTTGCGCCGCTTCCCGGTGATATTACCGTTGCCGGTCAACAGGCCCTGGCAGTTACGATATTTACAGTAATTTGGTGGATTTTCGGTGTAACCCACCCCGCCTATACGACATTGCTGATGTTTTTGGGCTACATTCTTTTCGGGCTTGCCGAACCGGAAGTTGTTTTCAAATTGGCTTCAACACCTTTAATGTGTCTGATGATCTGCGCGTTCCTGGTTGCAGCCGCCGTCACAAAATCAGGATTGGCAAACAGGGTTGCCTACTTTTTCATGGGCAAGTATGCTGACTCCTATACTAAAATTATCGTATTGTCCTATGTATTGGGGTTTGTTCTCAGCTTTCTGATTCCCCAGCCATTTCCACGGACATTGCTGATCATGGCGCTTGTCGCACAAATTATAAAGCGAAGCGGTGCCAATAAAAGAGATGCCGCTTCCCTCGGTCTGGCCGTATTTATATCTGCGACAGCCACGTCAATGATTCTCTTAACCGGTGATGCAATGCTGAATGTGGCTGCCGTGGCGTTTTCGGGAGAAAATGTGGGCTGGTTGCAATGGGCCATCTATATGGCGGTTCCGGGAATTTGTGCGTCCGTGCTGATGCTCTTGCTTCATCTGTTGATGTTCAAACAATCCGGACCGTTGGAAATAAATCAAGCCGTCATTTTACAGGAGCAAAAGGAACTGGGCCCGCTGAGCCGGGACGAAAAAGTGACCATGATATGGGTTGTTATCGCCTTAATGCTGTGGGCAACGGATTTTATTCATCATATTGATCCGGCCTGGGTGGCTGCCGCCGTGGTGGTCGGTTTATCTCTTCCCAAGGTGGGTGATATTTTAGGGCCAGAGGATATCAGCAAAGGCGTTGCATGGCCAATCGTCATTTTTGTAATCGGGGCGCTTGCCATTGGAACCGTGGGTAAAACCACCGGCATGTCTGACTGGCTTGCCCGTATTGCATTACCATCTGTCCCTCCGGAAAACCCCTATACTTTTGCGGCGTTGATCGGTGTGGCAACCATGGGAATTCATATGGTGCTGGGCAGTGCGTTGGCCTGCATGTCTATGGTATCCCCGCCCCTGGTTCAATATGCCGCAAGTGCCGGATGGAACCCGGTTTTCCCTGCCCTGTTGGTGTATACGGCAGTACAGATCCACTATCTGCTGCCTTTCCACCACGTGACCATTTTATTAGGCGAAGGAAAAACAGGCGGGTACGGCAGTCGTGAAATTATCAGATACGGTATCCCGCTGACACTTGTTGCGCTTTTTATTATGATTGTTGTGGAAGTCACCTGGTGGAAAATAATTGGATTGATTTAAAATTAACTCACATATAATCTGTAATCGGAGGTTTAATCGTGAAACACTCTAAAATAAAACAATTAGGAATATGGATCATTGTAACGATCATCTCTGTGATGTTGTTCTTTCCACCCATTGCGGGTGCAAAAGGGTATCCCAAAAAACCGGTTCGACTGATTTACCCCTTTCCTGCCGGTTCCGGCGGAGATATGGTGACACGTATTTTTGCGGACGCGCTTTCAAAGGAACTGGGTAAACCGGTTAAGGTATCCAATGTCACCGGTGGAAAAGGGACGATCGGCGCGGCCAATGTGGCCAAAGGCAGAAAAGACGGGTATGAAATAAGCGCGCTTCCCATCGGACCTGCAGTAACACAACCTATATTTTCTGAAAAGCTGCCATATACAACGGCAGATTTTGAACCTGTCTGCCAGTTTACCTATCTGCCCATCGTGCTTGTTGCCTCGACTAAATCCAATATCAGAACGACCCGGGATCTGATTGAATATGCCAAAAATCATCCGGGAGAGCTCAAGTATGCCCATCCCGGTCTTGGAACCGTGCCTTATATGATGATTCAGGCGTTGCTGCAATCATCCGGAGTAGAGATGAAAGGCATACCGTTTAAGGGGCTTCAGCCGGGAGTGACAGCGGCTGTCGGCGGCCATGTGGATATAGCCCTGTCTGTGGCGGCCGCTGCCGAGGGATTCAAAAAAGCGGATAAATTAAACGTATTGGGGGTGTTTTCAGATCAGCGGCTTGAGCAGTTTCCGGAAGTCCCGACACTGGATGAGGACGGCGTGACAGATTATCCAATGCTCTGGACAGGTATTTTTGTTCCCAAGGGCCTGGATCCCGATGTCTTGAATATACTTCAGACCGCCTGTGAAAAAGCGGCAAAAAGTGAATCATTTGTCGAAGCGATGAAAAAATCCAAATCACCCATACTCTACTTAGACCGGGATGCATTTAAAACCCAAATTAAAAAAGACATTGAATATTTCAATGCCTATAAGGCCAACATGCAATAAAACTTTAAATTGAATAGATATGGCCTCCTCTTCCGGATAACGATTTCTTATATAATGAAAGAGGGGGCCATAATAAAAATGATCTTACCCATAACGGATTTAACATGAAAGACGCATCAAATAATCTACCGGCAAAGTATTCTGATTTGATCATCGGAGGCATACTGTTACTGACGGCAGTCGTGTTTTATATCTTCACATTCAGATTTTCAGGATACGAATTTGAAACCGTTCCCAACGATATGGGGCCCAAGTTTATGCCCCGATTGATATTGTTCGCACTTGCTTTGGAGTCGATTGTACTCATCTTTCTCAATATTGTAAAATCCGGACAGCAATCAAACCGGTCGACACCGTCAACCCCCATTTTTCAAAAACGGCCCTTTATCATGCTGGGTACCTTTCTTTTATATATTTTCGTCACCCCTTTTTTAGGGTATATCGCCTCAACCATTGTCTTTATGATCGTTGCCTTCCTGCTGCTGGGTGTCAGGAATAAATGGGCAATCATTTTTACCCCCCCCCTTGTCACTGTGGCGACCTATTATCTTTTCGGCACATTGTTGAACATTTACCTTCCCAGCGGCGAATTTTTTTAGGAGGTATCAGAGATGCTAGAAGGAATAATTTCCGGCTGGCAGGCCGTGCTCAATCCCCAGATGATTGTCTTGCTTATACTCTGTATCCCATTGGGGATTGTCGTCGGTGTCATGCCCGGGCTGGGGGCGGTTGTCGGAATAACCGTTCTGCTGCCGCTGACATTCGGCATGGAGCCGCTCCAGGGTGTCTGCATGCTCGTGGCCATCTATTGTGCGTCATTTTACGGTGGTGCTGTCAGCGCGATTCTAATCAATACACCCGGGACACCGGCAGCCATCTGCACCCTCCTCGACGGTCATCCCATGGCCCGCAGAGGAGAGGCCCACAAAGCGTTGACCGCTGCGGTAGTTGCCTCAACCATCGGGGGGGTATTCAGTGTCATTCTTTTAACCTTTTGCGCCCCGGTTATTGCTAAAGTGGCGTTAAAATTCAGCTATACGGAATATTTTGCCATAGCGGTATTCGGGATTATCATGGTCATCAGTTCATCCTCCAAGAAAACCTTTTTAAAGGGACTGATTACCGGGACGATCGGTCTGTTTTTAGCCACTGTGGGGCAGGACAAGATGGGCACGGTGGAAAGATTCACATTTGATGTGCTTGAGCTTTCCCGGGGACTTCCGCTGCTGCCGGTTGTGGTGGGGCTGTTTGCGGTTTCCCAGGCGCTCACTTTGACAGAGCAGGGGGCCAAAGCCGTCAAATTGAAAGGGATGGATCAAAAGGCCGGATTGCTGAACATGTTCATGACCATGGCACGCCATAAGATGACACTGATTAAATCCTCTTTGATCGGCACCGGAATCGGCGCCATACCGGGGACCGGTGCGGCCATCTCATCTTTTGTGGCCTACTCGGAAGCCAAAAGAGCATCAAGCCACCCGGAAACCTATGGTAAAGGGGAGATTGACGGTATTATTGCTGCTGAATCATCCAACAATTCTGTTACAGGCGGAGCACTCATTCCTTTACTCTCCTTGGGCATTCCCGGTGACCCGATCACAGCCATTATGCTGGGGGCATTTCTTGTCCACGGACTGATCCCCGGCCCGATGCTGTTTATTGAGTCCAGTACACTGGTATATGCCATTTTTGCGGCCATGCTGCTGGCTTATCTGCTTATTCTTGCATACGGCTACTTTTTTGCCCGTCCCTTTGCCGCACTTTTAAAGGTGAGGGAAGCCATCCTTGTTCCGATAATTCTAGTGGTGTCATTCATTGGTGCCTATGCGGTGAACTCATCGATATTTGATGTTGGAATCGCCTTTGTTTTCGGAATCGTCGGCTACCTTTTGACAAAATTTGATTTTCCGCTGCCGCCGATCCTCATGGGGATCATACTCGGGCCGATTGCGGAAGAGAGTTTAAGGCAGTCACTGATGGTGTCGGAAGGATCGTGGTCGATTCTTGTCACACAACCCATTTCAGCCTTCTTCCTGCTGATTACGGCAATCATCGTTCTAAGAAAGGTCTATGTCCTGGTGTTCAATAAAGAAGAAAAAACAGGCTAAAACGAATAGAAAAAAGTCATTCTGTTTCAACCTTTGGCATGATTAATCAAGATCTCTCCTGTTAAAAGAACTATTTTTTTAATGAGATTTAAAAAAATAGTTCTTTTTGTTATACAGTCATGTACTCAGTAATTTGAATATTCAGTTAATAATTTTTATAAATTATCTAAATCTCCTTAAAAATTTAGAATTTGCTGAATTATAGTTGTAACGGATGATTTATATATACATGAAATTTAATCATTCATTCACGTGATCCGTAAACTTAGGAGTGCCTCATGGCTTATAAAGTTGTCACAAACACCCCCCGGTTGGCCGAACATGTCAAAACCCAGCTCAAACAGTCTATATTTGACGGCGAGTACCCGCCGGGGAACAGGCTGCCGTCAGAGAATGAACTGGTAAACATATTTGGCGTCAGCAGGGTCATTGTGCGTGAAGCGATACGGGATCTGGAAAGATCCGGGATGGTCAACATCAGGCGGGGCCCCAAAGGCGGCGCCTATGTCAATCAGATACAGCATGACGCCCTCAGTGAGCTGATGCGTGATATTCTGATCATGAGACAGGTCCCGGTCTTCCATATTATGGAGGTCAGACTGCTTGTCGAACCCGAAGTCGCTTCTTTGGCTGCAGAACGGGCAACCGATGAAGATATCGAACGAATAGAACATTTTTTAAAACAGGAACCTGAAGCCGGGACCGACGAATATATTAAATGGAATGTCGATTTTCACAGGCATGTTGTCAAATGTTCACATAACAAGATGTATGAAATTTTACTGAATATCCTTTTGGATTTTTCCCATGAAATCATCATCCAGTTAAGCAAAGATAAAGTTGCAATTCACGACAAATCATCCCATCCTGAAATATTGAGATTGATCAAAAACAGAGACCGCAAAGGGGTGAAGAAACTCTTCAGACAACACCTTGAACAGATTGCACCCAAGCTGGAAAAATTGGAAAAAATATCATTTCAATCACAGACGGGGACGTTCCAAAATCCGGTTTCATAGGTTAGGCTCTCAAATGAGGCATTGTCACTATCAGAGGTGAAAACCGAGCCCTGAAAACGGGGGTCACAAAAAACTCTCGCCGGAGAATGAATTTTACATTAAACTATATCGAGTCATAAATCGTATCGTTGTATCCGATAAAGACGTCTGACCCGATGATCAGGGTGGGCGCTCTCAGGTTCCCGGACCGGCCCATGGCAGCGGTCAGAATCTCTTCTTTTGTTTCAGGTGCCGGTTTAAACAAAAGGGTTTTCTTGCCTTTGCCGATGCAGATGGTTTCTTTGTTTGACAGGATCTCCCAGGCATGTTCCCGATCGATTTTCTCTTTTCCGGCATTGATCCGGGTCTCAATGGTTCCCTTTTTCTGCTCAAAAAACTTTTGTGCCTTTTTGCAGGAAGCTCAGCCGTTTCTTATGTAGGCCCACTCTATTTTCATCATTTGAATCCTTTTTTTTATTTGGTTTTCCTTTGTTTTCAATTTTGATGGATCAAACCATTGTGGACAACCGCGTCAGTGACTGATCCAGCTTTTTTTCCGATACTTTCCCATGGGTCTTGAGACCCTGGGCAAACACGGATATTTTATACTCCTCCAGCATCCAGTAAAAGGCTTCGACCGCTTCTGTTTTTTCAGGTGAAGAGTCCTGGGACAGGCTGGACAAAAAAGCGTCCAGCCGGCGGTTGTATGAGTCGATCTGTAAGTTTTTTTTCTCTTCCTTTAACGGATTTTCCACGATCTTTTGGGCCCGGATGCCGATCGCGGTCACATACCGGTGGAGATGGATAATCCGGTCATATTCGTACAGGTCGATAAAGTTGGGGGGAACCAGGTTTTTCAAATCATTGAACAGCCGGGTCAGCAGATGGAATGTCCGGGGTTTTTTCTGGTGTTTGAACGACAGATCCTGGATCCGTTCAAAGCAGGTTCTGTATGCCTTGCCCAGGTGGACCAGCTCTTTTATAAACGACTGCCCGGTCCGGTAGAGAAGGGGAATCTCTTTTTTTCCCAACGCTTCAAATGCCTCTTGGGTCTGAATCTCTTTTTCAAACACGGTTTTCACAATCCGGTTAAAAATCGAGGACTGGAAGGTTGTCTGTCCGTTGAAATAGGGTGCCGTCTGTTTGAGTTCCGCTGACCGGTTGATATCTTTTTTCAATGCCTTGAAATCATCGGGAAACGTTAACTCAAACAATGCCCGGACCCCTTTGGGGTGGGATTGGCGGGCCTCTTTTTCCGACCGGAAGAGTTTTAGATTGACGCGTTGGCGGCCTCTCTTTTTATCGGTTTCAACCCAAAGGCCGGGATACCCTTTTATTGTATACTCATCTGCCTGATCAACGGTGATGCTCGTTTTAAGGGAACCGAAATTCCATTGGTGAAGATCGGTTCTCTCCATCTTTTTTTGGGCCCGTTCAAAGGCATCCCGGTTCGGGGATCTCATGTGTGAATATTGCTTTAACACCTGTTTATCCCGGCCTGACTTGATCTCTTTTCCTCTGTTGTCCCGGATGGAGATCCGCATCTTCAAATGATCCGGCAGATCCGCGTCAGACCATTGACCGGCCGGAATCAAGAGGTTGAACCGGCGCTGGATAAACGCGGAAAGCATGGAAAAGAGGGGTCTGTCCTCTTTGGGCATCTCCGTGGCAATGACGGCGGCTTTTTCAGAAACCGGTACCAGCCTGACCCGGTATTTTTTGGGCAGGGCCTTGATAAGGGCGGCGATTTTTTCTTCAAACAGGCCTGGTACCAGTTTGTCCAGGCTGTGTGCCGACACATGGGCGGCTTCAACAGCCGGTACTTTGATGGTGACCCCGTCTTTTTTGGAACCGGGATTGAATTCATACCCGAGCTTGAATTTACCCTCGGGCAGGGTCAGGGTATCCGGGAACCGGGCCATCTCCTGTTCATCCACTTCTGCTTTCTGAAGATCGGCAAGGGTCATCTTTAAAAGATCCGGGTCGGCCTGGTCCTTTAAAAATTTTGAAAAGGTATGGATGTTAAAAAAGGGTTTGGGCAGCCGGGATCGGTAAAACAGAAAGATATCCTCGTCACTGGCCAGGATATCTTTTTTGCGCCGTTTGTGCTCCAGATCCGCAAGGTTTTCGATCAGCTCCCGGTTATGGGTCATGAATTCGAATGCCTGGAATATCTCCCCCTGGATCAGGGCGTGGCGGATGAAAATATCCCCGGATTCAACCGGGTTGATTTTGCCGTAGGCCACCTTCCGGTCCGATATCAGGATCAGCCCGAACAGGGAGACCTGTTCTTTGGCGATTACCTGACCCTGCTTTTTCTCCCAGTGCGGGTCTGAATAGGTATAGGTGCACAGATCTCTGGCAATGGGTTCCAGCCATTGGGGATCAATGACGGCGCAGCCCCGGGCAAAGAGCTGGCTGGTTTTAACAAATTCAGAGGCCACGATCCAGTTGCCGGCGGAGTTGAACAGGCCAGATCCCGGGAATATCATGGCCTGCTGGCCCTTTGCCGCCGTATAGAGGTTTTTTTCTTTTTTGTGGGCAATGTTGGCCAGGTATCCGGTGAGCAGCGACTGGTGAAGTGCAATGTAAAGGGGGCCGCCAATGTCAAAGGCTTTTGATTTTAATCCTTTGGTACCGGGTTGGGGGGACAGCTTTTTCTGACCATCAATCTGATAGTCTTTTAAAATTTTTTTAATCTGATACCGGATCTCATTCCACTCCCGCATCCGCTTAAAGGAGAGAAAATGATCCTGGCAGAACCGGATCAGCTTGGACCGGGATTTCAATTTTTTTTCAGCGTCTTTGTAAGCGTTCCAGATATTTAAAAGGGTGATGAAATCCGAGGCCGGATCTTTGAACCGGGCATGCTGCTGGTCAGCGGCCTGGGTTTTATCGGCGGGCCGCTGGCGGGGATCGGCAATGGCAAGGGCGGTTGCAATGGTTGTGGCCTCTTTCAGGCACCCCTTTCTGTCCGCTTCGATCAGGATACGGGATAATTTGGGATCAATGGGCAGCTTGGCCATGATCCGTCCGATCTTTGTCAGTTTGTACTGTTTTTTGGCTGGTTTGCCTGCCGGGCGGGGCTTCTCTTTGATGGCTCCCAGTTCCACAAGGGTCTGAAATCCGTCCTGGATGCTTTTGGAGGAAGGGGCGTCGATAAACGGGAAGGTGGCAACGTCGCCGAGGTTTAAAAAAATCATCCGCAGGATGACTTCGGCCAGGTTGCTGCGCAGGATTTCAGGTGCCGTGAAAAAGGGCCTTGAGCCGAAATCCTCCTCATCGTAGAGCCGGATGCAGACACCGTTCTCCACCCGGCCGCACCGCCCCTGGCGCTGGTTGGCCGATGACTGGGAGATCGGGCTCACCGGCAGGGCCGTGGTCCGGGTCCTGGGGGAGTAGGTGGGGATCCTGGCAAAGCCGGTGTCCACCACATATTTAATCCCGGGAATGGTCAAAGAGGTTTCCGCCACATTGGTGGAGACAATGACCTTCCGGCCCACCTGGCGGGAAAATATTTTGGATTGCTCTTTGGCGGAGAGCCGGGCAAAAAGTGGCAGGAAGGTAATCCCCGCCCTGGGAGTTCCCCGCAAAATCTCAAGGGTTTCACCAATGTCCTGTTCCGTGGGCATAAAGACCAGGATATCTCCCTTTCCCCCCCGGGCCAGCAAGGTGTTCACCGCTTCCGCTGCTGCCTCCACATATCCCTGGTCTTCAATGGCATTTTTGTCCTCTGTATTGGAAATGACGGGCCGGTAAAGGGTTTCCACAGGAAATGTCCGTCCGGAAACCTCGATTACCGGGGCGTCTCCAAAAGCTTTGGAAAACTTTTGGGTATCAATGGTGGCCGAGGTGATGATCAGCTTGAGATCGCGTCTTTTTTTTACCAGGCGGCGGAGGATGCCCAGGGTGAAGTCGATATTCAGGCTTCTTTCGTGGGCCTCGTCCACGATGATGGTGTCATAGGCCTTCAGATGCCTGTCGGTCTGGGTTTCCGCCAGCAGGATCCCATCGGTCATCAATTTAATGCAGGTATGTTTTCGGGTTTTATCCTCAAAGCGGATTTTGTATCCCACGGATTCTCCCAGTTTCTGATGAAGCTCTTCGGCGATTCTGCGGGCCACGTTGACGGCGGCGATCCGCCTGGGCTGGGTACATCCGATCACCCCGCGTCTTCCCCGGCCGGCCATGAGACAGAATTTGGGAATCTGGGTGGTCTTTCCGGAGCCGGTCTCTCCGGAGATGATAACGACCCGGTGGTTCCGGATGGTCTCAACGATCTGGTCCTGCCGTTCGGTAATGGGTAGATCCGGCATGGCCGTCAGGCGAGAGGGCTGCATTAAATCCGGTCTTTTTCTTCTTTTTGGGTTCATAATTCCACTAATGTAGCCGATTCTTCCGGAAAGTCAAATTTTAAGGAGAAAGGAAATATTTTATTGACATAAATATTGGAATAAGCGAAAAAGAACTTTGTTCCATATAGATAGGGCGAAATTTAAACGGCGAAACAGATCGCCATGGTCGAATAAGATTAGGAGAGAAAATAGCATGGCAGATAACGCTATTAAGATTGGCGGCGCAAGAAAGAGCGTCTTCAAAGACAAGGTTATGAAACTTCTGCCGGACGGCGGGAACCTGAATGCGTGCCTCACCTGCGGCGCTTGCGCATCCGGATGTCCGGCAACCGGGCTGGAGGGGATGGATCCGAGAAAGTTCCTGAGAATGGCGGCACTTGGAATGGATGAAGAGATTTTGAATTCAAATTGGGTATGGATGTGCTCCATGTGCACCCGGTGCATGTATGTCTGCCCCATGGAGATCAATATTCCCCAGCTGGTGTTCAACGCAAGAGGGCAGTGGAAAAAGGAAGACAAACCCAAAGGAATCACCAGTTCCTGTGACATGGCATTGAAGAACGATACCTGTTCGGCCATGGGGGCCAATGAAGAAGACTTCCAATTTGTTGTGGAAGATGTGCTGGAAGAATACCAGGAAGCCCAGCCTGAGTTTGCAGATATGAAAGCGGATGTCAACCGGGAAGGGGCCTATTATTTCCTGAATCAGAATTCAAGAGAGCCGGTAACCGAGCCGGATGAGATGGTCCCCCTGTGGAAGATCATGCATCTTGTCGGTGCGGACTGGACCTATGGAACAAAAGGATGGGCAGCTGAGAACTATTGTCTCTTTTCGGCAGACAATGAAAACTGGGAAAAGATTGTCCGGACAAAGGTGAAGGCAGTGGAGGATCTGGGCTGTAAGGTCTGGCTCAACACCGAATGAGGGCACGAACTCTTTGCAGTCCTGGTAGGACTGAAAAAATTCAACATCCCTTACAACTTTGAAATTAAAAGTATTATCCAGCTCTATGCCGAGTGGATTAAAGAGGGCAAGCTGAAGCCGTCTTCGGACTGGAACAAGGAACGGCAGATCAAATTCACGGTTCAGGACCCCTGCCAGCTGGTCAGAAAGACCCTGGGCGATCCGGTGGCCGAAGACTTAAGATATATAGTCAAAGCCGTTGTGGGTGAAGAAAACTTTGTCGACATGACACCCAACCGGTCCAACAACTTTTGCTGCGGCGGCGGCGGCGGATACCTGCAGTCCGGCTTCCAGGAGCAACGGCGGGCCTACGGGCAGACCAAGGCCAACCAGATCCTGGCAACCAAGGCCGATTATTGCATTACCCCGTGCCATAACTGCCATGCCCAGGTGCATGACATGTCCGAAGTTAACGATCATGCCTGGGAAACGGTCCATTTATGGACCTTGCTGAACCTTTCCCTGGGGATCCTGGGTCCCAATGAGAGAGAGTACCTTGGCGACGATTTAAAAGAAGTGGATGTATTTCACCCCGAATCCGCCATGTAGCTCGATTTTTGATTAAAAAAAGGCCTTATGCGATATTTCTATTGCATGGGGCCTTTTTTTTGGGTAAAACTTGAGTTACGTTCCGGCGGTCTTAATTCACCACCTAAAAAAATTAGATTCCAGCACCTTTAACTGATTGCCTCCAAAAGGCAATTATGATAAGGATTTTTGATTATGACCCAGATTATCAGTATTGCAAATCAGAAAGGTGGGGTAGGCAAAACCACCACTGCCGTGAACCTTTCGGCAGCACTTGCTAAAATCGGTAAAAAAGTTCTCCTTGTTGATTGTGATTCCCAGGCCAATGCCACCACCGGTATGGGGATCGATAAACCCTCACTGGAACATTCGTTATACCAGGGACTGATCGGAGATGTGGGGGTGAATGAGATTATTCTCCCCACTGTATTGCCAAAACTGATGATGGTTCCGGCCAATATCGATCTGATCGGATTTGAAATTGAAATGGTATCGGCCGACGGCCGGGAGCAGAAGCTCAAAGAGTTACTGGCACCGCTGGACGGCCGGTTTGATTATATTATCATTGACTGTCCGCCGGCTCTGAGCCTGTTGACCCTGAATGCCTTTACCGCATCCGACTCGGTTGTGATCCCGCTTCAAAGTGAATTTTATGCCCTGGAAGGGCTGGGACAGTTGTTGAACACGATAAAACGAGTTAAGTCATCTTACAATCCCGGACTGAAAATAAAAGGTATCCTGCTGACCATGTACGATCGGAGAACCAATCTCTCCCAGAACGTGGTCGATGATGCCAAAAAATATTTTAAAAACATGGTCTTTAAGACAAAGATACCCAGAAATGTTAAATTGGGTGAAGCCCCCAGTTACGGCCTGCCCGTGATTTTATACGATAAACAGTCTCAGGGATCTAAAAGTTATATCGCATTTGCAAGGGAATTGTTAAAAAGATGACAAAAAAGAAAAAGAAGCAAACCGGTCTGGGACGGGGGATATCCGCATTGATTCCGGATTTCGAAACCCCGGAAGCCAGTTCTGATTTTTTCATGTGCCCGGTGGGGGATATTGCACCCAACCGGTACCAGCCCCGAACGGTGTTTAATCCGGAAGAACTGGAACGCCTGAGGCTGTCGGTGGCCCAGCAGGGAATTCTTCAGCCGCTTTTGGTGCGGCATATGGACGATTCCTATGAATTGATCGCAGGCGAACGGCGGCTTCGCGCCGCAAAAGAAGCCAATCTCACCCATGTGCCGGTTTTTGTTAAGGACCTGACCGATGAGCAGGTGCTTGAAGTCTCGATTATTGAAAACATCCAGCGGGAAAATCTCAATGTATTGGAAGAGGCCGAAGCCTATCATCGGCTCATCAATGAGTTTTCGTATACCCAGGAGAAAGTGGCTGAAAAGATCGGTAAAAACCGGTCCACCATCGCCAACCTGCTCCGCTTGCGAAGCCTGCCCCAAGCCATTAAAGATGCGCTGGTCGGGGAGACTATTTCCATGGGCCATGCCCGGGCCCTTTTAGGGGCAGGATCTGAAGAGAATCAACTCTGCCTCTTTGAAATCGTAGTGAAAAAACATCTTTCCGTCCGCCAGACAGAGAGATTGGTCAGTCAGGCGAAAAAAGAACCCAAAAAGCTGCAAAAAAAGATTTCAGAGGCGGAAAAGAAGTTTTTAGATGAAACCAGTTCTGTGATTTCCCGGCAAATCCGATCAAAGGTAAAGATCCAAAAGACAGGGAATAAAGGCAAAATAGAGATCAAATTCAAAACAAAAAACGAATTTGACCGCCTTGTCGATCTGTTAAGCCGCATTTCATGAAAATTTCAGTCGCAAAAACAGCCGGATTCTGCATGGGTGTCCGGCGTGCAGTGGATATGGTGCTGGATGCATCCAATCTCTCTGATGAGCCCATTTATACCTATGGTTCCCTGATACACAATCCCCAGGTATTGAATATGCTGGAGGAAAAGGGGATCTTTAAAATTGAAGCCATTCCTGAAAAAGGGCATGGGATTGTTCTGATACGGGCCCACGGGGTGCCGCCCGAAGATGTGAACGCCCTCGAAAAAGCAGGGTTTAAAGTAATCAATGCCACCTGCCCCCGGGTGGTCAGTGTCCAGGTGATTATCAATAAATATGCTGAGAAAGGATATTCGACAATCATCATCGGCGATAAAAAGCATCCCGAGGTGGTGGGGCTGCTGGGGTACGCCAAAAACCGGGGTCATACAGTCACGTCCATGGATGATTTTTGCGCACTGCCCGTATATGAAAAAGCCGTTGTTGTCGCCCAGACCACACAAAACACAAAATTCTGGGAAGAGATCACGGCATGGTGCAACACCCATGCGCCCCATTATAAATTGTTTAATACCATCTGCGGTTCCACGGAAAAACGGCAGAC
The DNA here is from genome assembly GCA_028280105.1 of Desulfobacula sp. Taxonomy (GTDB): domain Bacteria; phylum Desulfobacterota; class Desulfobacteria; order Desulfobacterales; family Desulfobacteraceae; genus Desulfobacula. The sequence continues at coordinate 16,556 of JANQML010000329.1, forward strand.
AGAGATCCGGCGGTTGGCTGAGAAGAGTGATGCCGTTGTGGTGGTTGGCGGAAAGGAGAGCGGAAATACCCGGCGCCTGGCACAGATTGCAGCCCAAACCGGCAAACCCGCCATTCACATTGAAGATGCCGAAGAGATCGAATATGAGAAACTGGCCTCTGCAAAAAATGTCGCCATCACCGCAGGGGCTTCCACACCGAACTGGATCATTGCCGACACCTATCATAAGATCAGGGCCGGACTCAGCCGTCAGCGACCGGCCGGCAAGCTCATCTCCCGGGTCCGTGAATTTTTAATTAAAACCAATATGATGTCCGCCTTTGCCGCAGGTTCCCTGGCCTATGCCTGTTCCATTCTTCAGGGTGCCGTCCATGTAATGGACCATGCCCTGGTGGCCATGTTTTATGTGCTGAGCATGCAGATTATGAACAATTTGTTTACCGTTAAATCGGATAAATACAATCATCCGGGCCGGGCGCTTTTCTACCACGAAAACCGGATTTATCTGTGGATCCTGGCAATCGTTTCCGGTGCCCTGGGACTCTATTTGAGTGCCATGATCAACAGCATCTCCTTTTTTATTCTTTTGACCATGAGTCTTCTGGGTTTGTCCTATAATCTGAGAATTATTCCGGCAATGATCGTAAAAAAAGAGCGTGCCGGCAGGATCAGGGATCTGCCGGGATCGAAAACCATATTGATCATCCTGGCCTGGGGAACGGTGACCAGTCTTCTGCCTGCTGTGGCCCACCATTCCAACCCTTTAAGCGTGATCGTGGTTTTTTTGTTTTCAACCGGTCTGGTCTTTGCCAGAACCGCCTTTTTCGATATCCTTGCCATCCAGGGAGACCGGATTACCGGAAAGGAGACCCTTCCGATTCTCCTGGGAGAGAAAAAGAGTTTTAAAATTATAAATCTTGTTCTTATGGCGAATATCGGATTGATTCTTTTATTCGGGTTCACGGATTTCTTGGCTCAACGGGCTTTCCTGCTTGCCTTTATCCCCCTTGTTATGCTTTTATTACTCAGGTTTTTTGAAAAAAACAGCTTGATTTCAGGCACACACAGAGAATTTATTGTTGAATTTTCAATTGTTGCCGCCGGATGCGTGGCAGCAATCATTTAATTCTTGTCTGGAGAGGGTATGGGCGGCAAAAATGAGAAAGTAAGAATTCCGTACTTGGGTATTTTAGCGGTTAAAAATCTGCTGATCACGAAGCAAGAACTTCAAAAGGGGATCGTTCATTCTGCCAAAGCTGAAGATCCGGATCAGGCCCTTAAAGAATATCTGCTGTCCAACGAATTGATTTCTTCTCAAAACATGGACCGGCTGGTCAAGGCATCCAAGGCCCTTGAAATCCGTCAAAAAGAATTTAAATTCGGTGCCATTGCCGTCAAAAAGGGAATTATCAATCAAAGTGTATTAAAACTGGCTCTGGAAGAACAGGAGCTTGATATCAAAAGCAAAAGAAAGGTTCGGATGATCGGTGATCTGCTGGTTGATGCCGGTATGATGACAACAGGACAGCGTGACGCCATTTTAAAATTGCAGAACCGGGCTCGACCGGAGCCGGATCAAACGACCCTTTCTCCTGAACAAAAAGAGGAGGTGGAACCGTCTTCCCAGGTTTTGCCGCCAGAGACGGATTTGCCTGCCGCTCCGGGAAAACACCCCTCTGAAGATATCCCGCTCCCGGTGTCTGAACCCGATGGCACGGCTGATGAAAGCGGCGGCGAGACCACTGACAGTGTCGGATTAATAGAGCCTGAGATCATTGACGGCGGGATCCGGCTCGAGATTTCAAACGATCACATGTCCGCTTATATCACCAAAACCGAGTCCTTTAATCCGAATATCTCTCTGGTTGAACTCAAAGAGGCGTTGCTTGACAGAGGAATCGTCATGGGTATTGTTGAAAATAAGAAGATTGAGGGGTTCATTGATTCCAGCGGATTCCGGTCCCAGCCGTTTATGGTGGCCAAAGGGATATCACCCATCCGGGGAAAAGATGCCGTCGTGGAGTTCTTTTTTAATACCGATTATCTTAAGGCCGGCGGTGTTACCGAAGACGGAACCATTGATTTTAAAGACCGGGGCCGGGTACCCCACGTGGAAAAAGGAACGGTTCTGGCTGAAAAGATACCCATGGTTGAAGCCAGAAAAGGGCACAGTATTTTTGGAGATGAAATTGAAATCGAGTCGGGCAAAGATGTAACGCTCAGATATGGAAAAGGGGCCAAAGTATCAGAGGACGGTTACAAGATTCTGGCGGCTGTCAAAGGTTTTCCCAAATATTCTTTGTCCGGCCATATCTTTGTGCATCAGGAGTATGCCACCGAAGGGGATGTGGACTATAAAACCGGTCATATCGACTACGACGGCAATGTCAATATCAAAGGGCGGGTAAAATCCGGATTCAAGGTGAAGGCCAATGATGTTCAGGCGTTGGAAATTGACGGCGGAAAGATCGATGCCGAGGGTAATGTCCGGGTGTCCGGGGGAATCAACGAAGGGATCATATACTCCCGGGGAAATGTCTATGCCAAATTTATTCAAAAATCACGGATTGTCTGCATGGGAGATGTGGTTGTTGAAAAAGAGATCGTCGATTCCGATATCGAATGTTCCGGGGTCTGTAACACCTCAGGCGGCAAGCTGATCAGTTCAAGAATCACGGCTAAAATGGGTGTAAATGCCATGAATATAGGAACGGAAACCGCCCGCCCCAACCTGATAAAAGTTGCACATGACATTTTCCTGGAAAAAGAACTGGAAAAGAACAAGGCAAATGTTTTGACCCGAAAAGAGCGAAGGAAAGAGCACGAAGAGAAAAAACAGGTGATTAGGGAAGAAAATTTATCCCTGCAAAAACAGATTACGGATCTGGCCCATATCCAGGATCGGAGTCAGCTTGAACAGAAAGATCTGGTTTCAAAAATTTCGGTCATGGAACAGGAAGGCGGGAACGAGGATCGGATCTCCGAGTTAAAGATTCGGATCAGCCAATTGAAACAGGATGCCCAAAACGCTGAAAAAGAACTGGATGACTGTTTTGATAAGGCGGAAGAGAATGAACGGCTCTTAAAAGATCAGGACGGAAAGATTCAGGTTCTGGATGAACAATGTGCCGATTTTCTGGAAGAACGAAAAAATCTGCTCGAATTTGCAAAGGAGAACCCGGGAAAAGCCGAGGTAACCGTCCAGGGAGCGATCATGCCGGAAACAATTATCCGTGGACGTCACAGTGAAAAACGCATTACAAAGCTCACCCGCCATGCCAGATTCCAGGAAGTCCTCTGCTCCGCAGCAGATGGAAAAAGCCTCAATATCTATGAAATACGGACCGGACAAATCTGATCAAAAAAAATCGGATTGACCCCATCGGTTAACCCTGATCCGGTTGACGTGTCTGGCTGGCCCTTCTTAAAGTAACAGGCCGATACTTGGAAGAGGCAGCCGGATTAGGGGTGTCTGTTATTGCGGGGAGACACCCGTTACCGTGAACCCCGCATCAGAAATGGTTTGCCTTATTGTCGCCTCATCCGGAGGGGATACGGATTCCACCACTGCGGTTTTCTCTTTCAGGTCAACGACTGTCGAGCTGATACCGTCAATTTTATTCAGGGTTTCCGTAACACTTTTAACACAATGTTGGCAATTCATGCCGTCAATGGATACTTTTGTCTTCATTGTTTCTTCCTTTTTAAATTGTCTGAAGGGTTGATGGGTGGGTCCGCCTTCTTCAGTCGGGTTAAACCGTCTGAGCCGTAACGCATTTGAGACAACTGAGACCGAACTCATTGCCATGGCGGCTGCGGCAAACATCGGATTTAAAGTGGGGCCCCCGAACAGGAAGAATACGCCTGCTGCCAGGGGGATCCCCGCGGTATTGTAAGCAAAT
>JANQML010000218.1 GCA_028280105.1 Desulfobacula sp.
CCTCCGGTTCAACCGCAAAGACGATATCATCAAAGGTGATTATTTCATTTGCAGGATTGGTAAAGTAAAGGGTTTTGGATGGCAGTGCCTGTCCGGGCAACCACTTTTTTTCTTCTTCCAGCATGATGATATAGGGTTCATTAAAGTGCATGCCATCCGCATTGATCAGTTTAGTGTCACCGGGCTGAAGGTTGGTTATTTTCAGCCACACAGGCCCTTCCAATGTTTTGCCGGAAATATTGGTAATTGTGGCATCAGAATAGAACTGCCGGGTTCTTCTGTCATATCGGACACCGCTGTAAGAGACAACTGTCTGGGTTTCCATGGGTGCTCTTTTATGGTAAACCATATATTGATTGACATTTTCATCATTTTCAAATTTATTGGTTTTTTTCCATTCATTATTTTCAAGCACAAAAGTCAAAGGAATTTTCGTAATTGAACCATCATGAGAGACATCCATGACAATTAGAATTATAGATTCCTTATAAGGAAATTCCGAAATGATAAATGTGTCTTCATCGAATCCATCATGTTCAACAATTTCATTCAAATCAATATTATGTTTTTCAAAAATAGACACAAGCTGCTCAGAGGCTTCTTTTGTTAAAGTCTCCAACACCCAGTCAAGATCTTTCGCTATTGTTGCTGAGTAAGATGCAATGAAAGCGTTGATTGGGGTGTCATATTTTGCTTGGTTTTTATTGATAATATTAATTTTAATTGGAAATTGACGGTTTCCAAAGCTTGAAGTGCTTTTAAACAGCATAAAAAGACAAACCACTAATGAGAGTGCTTTTTTTCGTGCAGTCAGCAGATCAGGAACCCTCCTCCGGTTCAACGGCAAAGACGATATCATCAAAGGTGATTCTTTCTCTTACAGGATTGGTAAAGTAGAGGGTTTTGGATGGCAAAGCCTGTCCGGGCAGCCATTTCTTTTCTTCTTCCAGCATGATGATATAAGGTTCATTAAAATGCATGCCATCCGCATTGAATAATTTGGCGTCACCGGGTTGAAGGTTGGTTATTTTTAGCCATACAGGCCCTTCCAGTGTTTTGTCGGAAATATTTGTGATTGTGGCATCAGAATAAAACTGACGGGTTCTTCTGTCATATCGGACACCACTGTAAGAGACACTCGTCTGGTTTTCCATAGGGGCTCTTTTAAAATAATCCATATATTCATGTACTTCATCATCTGAAGAATAGAGCCCTGTTATCTTCCATTTGGAGTCTTCTTGAATCATAGTTGATGGGCCTTGCAATATTGTACCATTTGGTTCTTGACTTCTCGTAATTAAAATGAACCCTTCTTTATATTTAATTCTCTTTATGATGTAAAATTCCTTTTCTCTATTCAAAGCATTAAATATTTGGTCGGCAGTAATCCCTGATTTCAGATACAATTGCTTGCTATGGGCAGCAGCGTTTTTAGTAAATGTTTCATAATACCAGTCTATATCTCTTTTAAATAAAGAAGACAGCATCGCCGTATAAGTGTTTTCAGGAGTTTGATATGTAGCTTCCTGCCTGGTTATAAGGTTCACTTTTTTCGGATAATCTCCATTAGTATTTGCAGATACCGTGAGCGTGAAAACCAGACCCCAAAAAAAGATCGACAAATTATATTGAGTGACATTTTTAAATAATTTTTTGTGCATATTATAACTCCAAAAGTTAAAAAATTATTTCAATGAAGGTAATTTAATTATTACTGGTGCTAAATTATCGGCTTCAAAAAAGGTTTTACTGATTGTGCCTGATAGTTCAGGTATACCCCAGTCTATTACCTTTACAGTAACTTTTCCTGCTGCAGTAAGTCCTCCCCAGCTTGGGGTAATTTTCAATTCTGCTGTGTTCACAACCAATTTCTCAGTTACAGAAGCAGATCCTGAAACCTCCCCTTCTATTATAATTACATCCGGGAATTTAGCCTTGACAAGACTTGCAAGTTGGACACCTAAAGTGAGATCACCATTGCCACTCCAGTCCGTCTTGTCATCACAAAATTTGTAATCCCCTGAAATGACAACATTCCCTGCTCCGGTTAAACTACCATTTATAGCATCCAGGGCTATATACTCTTTTAATTTCGGAGGAATAGGGATGCCATACAAAGTGATCCCGTCTAAGGGTTTAACATTTAAACTAACCCCCAGAGACCCACTGGTGGATTTTCCTGAAACCGAGCAGCATTCATAAAACTGTTTAAAATTGTAGGCCATATTGAAATCGACAGCTTCTGCAAGTCCGATTTTTTCCAACGGTGTTTTTATATAGTTTGGAATTTCAAAACTCAGCCCATAGGTGGTTTTGTTACTGTTGTTTATTACGTTAACGATTTTAGTTGCAGTGCTGGTGGGTGCTTCACCGGAATTGGATGCGGTTACGATAACAGGTTTTGACTGTGAAAACCAATTGTTAAAAGTCAAAGGTGTTACCACCACCTGATCCTCGAATCCGGGTGGATGGGTCTGGATTTGAAAATCATTTTTCTCAAGTGTGGTGCCGGTGTTTACACAAGAGGGGCCTGTTATGGAAACAACCTCAAAATCTTTTACCGTAACCACGTGACTTCCGGGGCAGCTGACCGTTTCCCCTTCGTTCTCACCATCATACCCGCCATACCCATCAGCGTATCCGCCATATCCACTGTATCCACCGTAAGATTCGTAGAAAACTTGAATATTATAGACACCAGGCATTTGGCCGGTGAAATCGGCCATACTCCCAAAAGGTGACAACCCAGGCACGTCGGACCAGGAGTATTCTCCTTCTCCGTGGCTGCCGAATGCAGACAATCGGATGGGTTTTCCCCGGTATGCTTCAGATGGCCCGCTGATGATAACAGAACATTTTTCTTTAACCGTCACATCATGCCAGACAATCGGGCAGGGTGCTGAGGAGCCGGGCGGGGTATATTCAACACTGATTCTTGCAAAACCGGGGTAGTGGCGCATAAAACGGGCTGAACTACCCTGGGCCATCAAGCCGTCGACATCCAGCCATCTGAATGTTCCGGTGCCGGATCTGTTGATTTCGGCTTCCCCTGATATTGAGGCATGAAGTTGGATTTCATCTCCGATATATACCTCATCCGGGCCTGAGATATGGACATTGCATTGCTGAATGACCGAAAGATAAAACGTCTCACTGACACAAAGCGTCCCACCGTCATCAGGCCGGTATGTCACTGTAAACGAATATAAGCCGGGAGAACTCGCTGTAAAATCAGCACTCTGCCCATTGTTTTCCAGGCCGGCAATGCTTTGCCAGTAATAGTTCCCTCCCCCGGGACTCCCCTGGGCGGTCAGGGTAACGGTTTCGCCTACATTTATTACAGTCTCCGGACCATCAATTGTGATCAGGCAGGGTTCCAGAACCGTTACTTCATGGGTGGCCGGACAGCCCTCAGTCTCCTCGGGGGGGATATAAAGCATCTCAACTTCAATTGGGCCGGGTACCATACCGGTAAAATACGCGGTTTGATCTCCTTCAGGCATGACTTCAGGGATAGCCGGCCATTCATACACGCCTCCGCCTGGGACTCCCTCGGCAGTTATCGTGATGGTTTCTCCCTGCCGGACCAAGGTATCCCCGGAAATTGAAACATCACATTTTTCCATAACTTTCACGGTATGAGTGTCCATACATGGGTCTACCTCATCAGGAGGCGTATAGGACACTTCTAAAACAGTTTCACCGGGTGTTCCGCTTTCAAACAGGGCAGAGGAACCATTGGGCATCAATCCGTCCGCCGGTGTCCATGTCAGTACCCCGCCTGAAGGGTCCTGAGAGGCCGATAATTGGATGGGTGGATCCCCGATCGTGTATTTATCAGGCCCACTGATCTTGGTGTAGCACCGGCAGAACCAGACATATTTTTTATCGCTGCATTTTTTACCTCTGGGGCTGGTGTAGGTTACGATAACGGGAATATAGTCAGAGAATTCGGGTGCTTCATTAGCCGTCAGGAGAGCGAAAGATCCGTGAGCTTCAAGATTCTTTGTTTTAGACCACGAATAGCTGCCGCCGTCGGGTGCGCCTTGGGCTGAGAAGGTAATGGTTTGTCCTTGTTTGATGATCCCGGGGCCGGTTAATTCCACTTCACAATTCCAGGCCCCTGCGCCGGCAGCAAAATACAACAACGAAATTATAACAAAAAATGAACAGCTTTTTTTACTCTTCATGGGCCATAATCCTTGCAATTCTTTCTTCAGCCTTTTTTTTCCACATCTCCGTTTCAATTATGTTGTAATAAACCAGGGCCTGTTGGATCTCATTATTATTTTCCAGTATTTTGGCGTATTCATATCTTACATAATCGGCCTCCTGGTGGTTAGAAAACTTTACCAGGAATCTCTCCAGATAATTTTTCGCTGGGTTGAATTGATTGAGGTCTATATTCATTTTTGCCAGCCATAGAAGGGTTTGGTTTTCGATATAGTCAATTTTCTTCTTTTCGTCGGGAGAAAGGTTTTCAAAGGTCTTTATCATATCAAATATCTGTGCGGCACTCTGCTCTACTAGAGGGAAACGTTCTAAAAAATAAGCGTATTTTTCAATGATCCAGTGCGCCCGCAATGCATCGTAAGAGTTTGGGCGATCTGCAATGTATGCCTGTGCTGAAAAAAGTCCGAGATCAAAGGTTGCCTGCGCCAGATGATCCATGCCCTTCCATTTTAAATCTCTTGCAAGATTCAACTGGGTTTCGAAATCCGACACATTATTTACAATATCGGCAAGGATTTGGATTTCGTTTTGAACCAGGTCTTTATGGTAGTTGCTTGACCAGTAGGCATCTATGAGCCGGGAATATGCTTTTAAAGCAAAAAACGGCGGGTCCGGATACCGGCTGATATATTCGGAAAAATAACCAATGGATGCCTCCCAGTCTTCATTGGCCAGCGACAACCGACCCAGCAAAAATAAAGATTTTCGTCCGGCAACGGCTTGGGGGAAATTCAGGCTTATGTTTTCCAATAATTCAATGGCTGTATTTTTTTTCCCGCAATTGAGGTATGCGATTGCAATCTGGTATTGGTTATTCGCGGACAGGATCGAAGGCGGATACTTTGTGCTGATCAGGGTGTATAAGTTTTCCAGCCGCTCATGTTCTTGGTTTTTGGCATATGATTTTAACAACGTGGTATATGTTTTTACAATCGTGTTGATTTCCGAAAGATCGGAAATCTCTTTTTGCAATTCAATAATTTTTTCCAATGAGAGCATCCCGTAATGGGTAAACCCATAGTCAAGATAGATGGAAGCCAGTCGATAGTGATCTTTTAAATCAAAGTCAAAGATCGGATACCCGGTCCTGAGCATCCCGATCATTTCGATCAGTTGAGCATTTTTTCCCTGAGCTTGATATGATTTTAACAACTTAGAAACGGCTCTTAATGCCACTTTGTTGTTGAATGGTGAATAATTGTTTTTCTGCTCAAATACGATTTGCTCAAAAAGGGGTACTGAATCATTGGTAAAACCGTTTTTATGAAAAATCATTGCAAGTGCATACCTGTTTTTGGCGCCAAGTGTATCGGCTAAATCATAAGATTTAAGCTGATTGATGCATTTTTCAATGGTTTCGGTATCTTTAAGTTTTTTATGCAGATTGATTAGGTTGGTAAATGCGATTAAAAGGTTTCGGATATAATACTGTTTGCTATTGTGATATTCGGATGAATTGATGCCGATAACAGTCGGATGAGAAGAGATGTAGCGGTTATAATGAAAGACGGCATCATTTATGCGGCCTTCTTCCCGGGCAAGGTTCCCCTTTTTGAGCAGATGATAATTCCCAAGTCCGAAAGCATCTGTAAAAAGCAAAAAAGAAAAAAGAAATGCAAATATCGCCTTATTTACAATTTTAAGACTTAAGTCCATGAATCACGCCTTTTAAAAAATGATGAATATTCAAATCAGATTGATATTTCTCCACCGATTTATTAAATTCAGTTCGGGCTAAAACCCCGGCTTTATCCGTAATCACACGGATAAGGCACAGCGGCACCTGATTGGCAAAACAAACCTGGGCAATCGCTCCTGCTCCCATATCAACGGCAGCAGCCTTGAATTTTTTATTCAACCATCCCTTTTTAGCCGGATCGGAAACAAACTGATCCCCGGATACGATAATCTCAAGATGAACGGTGTTCCGGGTATCACGAAAGTGTTTTTTCGCAAAATCCATGGCCGCACCTGCCATTTCGGATTGCAGCACATTATATCCGGATTCATTCCTGCCCGTTCCGTCAGGGACTTTTTTCCAGATAAAACCATAGGGTTTAATCGTGCCAAAATCATGTTGATAGACCCTGGATGCGACAACAATATCCCCGATTTTTATTTCATCATTTGTGGAACCGGCAGGTGAAACTGAAATGACTTTTTGTATTGAAAACATGGAAATTAGTAACTGGGTGGTTATGGCATTGTTAACCTTGCCCATTGGTGACCGGACAATTACAACCTTTTGCCCGTCTAAAACACCGATGTAAAATTCCCTGTTTGCCTGATCAATCCGTTTTTCAATTTTAATATCGTTTTTTAATTGTGACAGCGTTGAATTCAATGCGGTGATGATTCCAATATCCGCATAGCTACAGGTAACTATCATATATTGAAAGACGATGAAAAAGACTGTGACTGGTATTTTAAACTGTTTTTTCAAATGCGCGCCATTGATTCAAAAGCTTTTGACCGGCTTTGGGGTTTACCATTCTAATGTAATTGATTTTTCCAAGCAGTGAAGACTTGAACTGATCCATTGAATAGGCCCTGTTTTTATCTGCCCCACCTTCCAGTTGGGCCCATTTTTTAATTTGTTTATCCACATCCTTATGACGAAGATTGTAAATGACAGCTCTTATTTTTTTTATGTCACTTTTTTCAATGTTGGCCTTTTCGTTGACCACTATACCGGTGATTTTCTGGCGGTTGCTGTTCCTTAAAATCCTTAATTTTGCTTTGTTGATTTCAAAGCCTTCTTCCTGAATGATTCTTTTAAAAAAAGGAATCATCATTTTAATGGTTGTATCGTTACTGGAAACGGTTAAGTCGTCCGCGTAACGGGAATAATCAAATCCTTTCCTCTTCCCCAACTCACAGAATCTTTTATCCAGTTTTGTCGCAAGGATGTTTGAGATAACCGGGCTGGTGGGCGCGCCTGTGGGTAACTTTCCCTGGTGTACCACCAGTTTGGTTAATATCATAGAGACATTTTCCGGATATCCTAAGGATCTAAAAAATCCTAGGACACGTGGGAATGTAATGCTTGGAAAAAAATCTTTCAGATCCATTTTAATCACGATTTTTTTCCCAATATGCCTTTTGGCATTGGTCAATATGGATCTCTTTTTCCTGAATCCTTCAGCATGGGAATGTAATTGGACTTTAATTAGAATATGGTCTAATATTTTTCTTTGGATCCCCTTTAAATACATTTTGGGTGCAAAGATTTTACGTTCGCTTCCATTGCTTTTTTTAATATTAAAATATTTATAATGGCTTACATTCGGACTGGCCAGCCATTCCAGCCGATTCGCGGTGATTCCCAGCATGTGAGACAGATGGTCTTTATTCAGAAGGCATTTAAGCCCTCTTTTTTCCACTGTCTCAAAATAAAATTTTAAAAATTGCAGCACCTGTGGATCAAGGTGTTGATTTTTTTTGAGAAAATCATTGAGCCCGGATGGGTTTTGCCTGATCGTATCCGGGTAGAACTCAAAAGGTTTATTGGTATCGAGCTTCAATCTGGCAAATGCTTCAATCAAATCAATAATATCCGGTTCAACTTTGGCCTTTTCATTGATTGCACGAAGGTTTTTTAAAAAATGTGAGTTTTTATGACCCGGAATATGGTATGCCATCGTATCGACCCTAAATGATTAAATAAAATGATGCCGGAGCTTTTTTTACTTAAATCTACGGTGTCGACCCAGTCGACACCGTGCGAAGCAAGACGATAGGCATGCATAGCGTATCACTATGCAAAAATCTAAAAATTTAAAGCCCCGGCATCAAAATTGTAAACCGGTTATGGAAAAATTCGGTTTATTCGAATTTTTTACAAGTTTATGATTTGGAAATGGTATCTGCCAACAATGAGTGTGGCAGCCATTTTGATTCTTATGAGCATTACAGCCTTTGCAGGTATTACAATTAAAAGGCATCGAGTTTGTCCGGATATCAGCACCGCAGTTCAGACAAAAAGTATTTTCAGCTGATTTTGCTCTGATTGCAATTCGATTTTTATGAAGAGAGTACCGTGCACGGCATTGTTTGCATTCAAATTCGGGCAGAATCATAGAGAAACCGGGACTATTCATCCAGCCTGCATTCACAATTCCGGCAAGGGTGATTATATAGGTTCCTTTAATTAGAAATTTTCTTCGAGTGATCTTCTGCATCATGAATTATCTTTGTAAAACGATTTTAGTATTTGAAAGATGTAAATACTTTTACTATCTAAGAAAGAAAAATTTGGATTATAGATAAATAATAAAAAAATATTTGTCAATAAGTTTTTTTTATTATTTACATGACTACTCCCCTCCTGCTTTCAGCATAGATGTCACCTTAACTGAAAATTTATTTTTTGGGGGGTAAGAGGTTGTGAGATGCCGGCCCGAAGTTGATTCCGTGGATCTTGAAACACCGGTCTGTAAATTAACCCCAACCTTCGGCATCGGGTGATCAGGGGCAAGCGTCGAAGCAAGATTCATATTACGGCCTGATCCGGCTAGTTTTTCAGGCTGTGAATGGGGGCGGGAATTCTGCCGCCAAAGGTAACAAAGGTGTCGGTGAGCTGGGAGTGGGGCACATCCATAATCATGGCCTCCCCCAGAAGTCCGCCGAAGTAGACCTTGTCACCGGCCTTTTTTCCCGGCACGGGAATGATCCTTGTGGCCGTGGTTTTGGCATTGATCGTACCAATGGCCATTTCATCGGCAATCATACCGGCCAGGGTCTCCTCGGTAATGTTCCCCGGCACCGGCACCATGTCCAGTCCCACGGAACAGACAGAGGTCATGGCCTCAAGCTTCTCAATGGAGAGATACCCCCTGTGGGCGGCATTGGCAATGTTCAGGTCTTCGCTCACAGGGATAAAGGCCCCGCTTAAACCGCCCACATGGGAGCTGGCAAAGGCCCCGCCTTTTTTAACGGCATCGTTGAGCATGGCCAGGGCGGCGGTGGACCCGGGCACGCCGATGTGGGAGAGCCCAAGGGCCTGGAAGATCTCGCCAATGCTGTCCCCCACGGTTGGGGTGGGTGCCAGGGACAGATCCACCACACCGAACTGAATGCCCAGATTGTCCGCCACCTCGCGCCCGATCAACTCACCAACTCGGGTGACCTTGCAGGCGGTCCGCTTGATAATTTCAGCCACCTTTCCAAGGGTCAGGCGCTGGTCGGCCAGGTTTCTCTCAATGGCCCGTTTAACGACCCCGGGTCCGGACACCCCGACATTGATAACGGCGTCGGCCACACCCACCCCAAGGTAGGCACCGGCCATAAAGGGCATGTCCTGGGGGATATTGGAAAAGACACAGAGCTTGGCACAGGCCAGTCCGTCGTCATCTGCGCTCATCTCGGCGGCCCGTTTAATGGCCTTGGACATTTCATACACCGCATCCATGTTGATCCCGGCCTTGGTGGTGGCCACATTTACAGAGGCGCAAACCCGTTGGGTTTCGGCAAGGGCCCGGGGGATGGCTTGGATCAATGCCTTGTCCCCTTTGGCCATGCCCTTTTCCACCAGGGCGGAAAACCCGCCGATAAAATCGATGTTCACGGTTTTGGCAATATCGTTGAGTTCATGGGCGATCTCAACCATCTGTTCGGCGGAAAAAGAGGCTCCGACCAGGGCAATGGGAGAGATGGAGATCCGTTTGTTGACCACCTCGATGCCGTATTTTTCCCCGACCCGGTCACAGGTCTCCACCAGCGGATCGGCATGCCCAATGATTTTTCGCCTGATATTTTTCTTAAACACGGACAGATCGTGGCTGATGCAGTCAAAGAGGTTGACCCCCAGTGTCACGGCCCGCACATCCAGGTTTTCGTTTTTTACCATTTCAATGGTTGAGATGATTTCATGATCTTCAAACATGGGTAGCTGCCTCTTTAAATTTTGTTGATTGCGTCGAAAATATTTTTATGCTGAATCCGGATGTCGAGTGCCAGTTCCTTGGCTTTTTCCCTGAGTGCCGCAAACATGGCCGGCGCATCCACCTCTTTGGTGACGGCCACCTGGTAGGACATGACATTGGCATTGGGATCGGTGCCGCCCTTGAAGACCGCCTTGAGATTAACGATATTGCCATGAAACCGGGCAATGATGGTCGAAAATCGTGACACAAGTCCTTTCTGGTCAGGGCCGATGGTGGTGATCAAAAAGATATCCGTTTGTCCGTCGTCGCTGCCGGGCAGGCGTCGGGAGTCCGGGCGGTGGACATAAACGGTCAATCCGTTGCCGTCGGACGCTGTATTCAGCCGCTCTTCCACAACGTCAGGATCAAGATCCTGCGGGGCTTCGACAATAAAAAAGCCGGCAAACTGATCCTGCAGGATCATCTGGTTGACATTTTCAAGGTTGCACCCCAGTTCAAAGAGATCTGTGGTGACCTGGGCGATGATGCCGGGTCTGTCCTTGGCCAGGACGGTAATCACGAGTTTATTCATGGTCTGCCTTTTTACACGGCCGCTCTCATGGCTGCAATGGTTTTCGTTTGATCAGGGGGGGTAAATATGGCGGAACCTGCCACAAAGGATACGATCCCGGCCTGTTCACTGCCTTGGGCCCATCACCCGGGCAGA
>JANQML010000389.1 GCA_028280105.1 Desulfobacula sp.
GTGACGCCTGCATGACGCAGGCTGGGTTTGACCGCCATGCCGGGCAAACAAAAAACGGTCTTTGCATGCAAAACATGCAAAGACCGTATATAGACTAACTAAACAATTTTTTAGTTAAGAGCGATTACATCATGCCGCCCATACCGCCCATACCGCCGCCCGGCATTCCACCGGCAGGAGGCATTCCGCCGCCTGCATTTTCTTCAGGTTTTTCAGCGACCATGGCTTCTGTGGTCAACATTACGGATGCAACGCTGGCTGCATTCTGAAGTGCAAAACGAACCACTTTTTTAGGATCCATAACACCGGCTGCAATCAGGTCTTCATAGACATTGGTTCTGGCATTATAGCCGAAAGAGCCTTCACCCTCTTTGACTTTATTAATGACAACAGAGCCTTCAACACCGGCATTGTCGGCAATCTTCCGAAGGGGTTCTTCAATCGCTCTGGAGATGACATCCACACCCAGTTGCTCTTCTCCTTCAAGACTGAGTTTTTCAAGCGCTGAAATAGATCTGACCAGAGCGACACCGCCACCGGGAACGATACCTTCTTCAACCGCGGCACGGGTTGCGTTCAAGGCATCTTCAACCCTGGCTTTCTTCTCTTTCATTTCAGTTTCAGTGGCTGCACCGACATTTATAACGGCAACACCGCCAACCAGTTTGGCCAGTCTTTCCTGAAGTTTTTCTCTGTCATAGTCAGAAGAGGTTTCGTCAACCTGGGCGCGGATCATTTTTACACGTCCCTCAAGGGCTTCTCTTGAACCGTTTCCGTCGACAATTGTTGTATTGTCCTTATCAATGGTAACCGATTTGGCCTGACCCAGATCCTGAAGCGTCACATTTTCAAGTTTAAGCCCGATATCTTCGGAAACAACCTGGCCACCGGTAAGAACAGCGATATCCTCAAGCATGGCTTTTCTTCTGTCGCCAAAACCGGGGGCTTTAACGGCAGCAACGTTTAATGTGCCGCGCAGTTTGTTGACGACCAGGGTGGCAAGGGCTTCGCCTTCAACATCTTCGGCAACAATAACAAGCGGTTTACCGGTCTTAGCGATCTCTTCAAGAACCGGCAGCAGATCTTTCATATTGGAGACTTTTTTATCGCAAATCAGGATGAACGGCGATTCAAGGGCAGCCACCATTTTTTCAGAATCCGTTACAAAGTAAGGAGACAGATACCCGCGGTCAAACTGCATCCCTTCAACAACGTCAAGGGTCGTGTCCATGGATTTTGCTTCTTCAACGGTGATAACCCCTTCTTTTCCGACTTTGTCCATGGCTTCTGCGATAATGTTTCCGATAGTCTCATCGTTGTTGGCGGAAATCGTTCCGACCTGGGCGATATCATTCTGATCTTTGGTCGGCTTGGCCATCTGTTCAAGCTCTTCAACGATCTTAACAACCGCTTTGTCAATCCCTCTTTTGATCCCCATCGGATTGTTTCCCGCAACAACCAGTTTCTGACCGTTTTCATAAATCGCCCTGGCAAGAACGGTCGCAGTGGTGGTACCATCACCGGCCATGTCAGATGTTTTGGAAGAGACTTCTTTAACCATCTGAGCACCCATGTTTTCAAATTTATCTTCAAGGTCAATTTCTTTTGCAACCGTCACACCGTCTTTTGTGACATTGGGCGAGCCCCAGGATTTTTCAATAACAACGTTTCTGCCTTTGGGTCCAAGCGTAACCACGACTGCGTCAGCAAGGGCCTGAACGCCTTTAAGCATTGCTTCACGGGCCTTAGCATCATATTTAATTTCTTTTGCCATCTTAATTCCTTTCCATTATAATATCTATTTTTATCGTTGAATTATTCAATTACTCCGAGAACATCGTCCTGACGCATGATCAGATAATCGATACCGTCAATTTTCACATCTGTTCCGCCATATTTGCTGAACAGAACACGGTCTCCGACTTTTACATCCATGGCGAGCAGCTTGCCGTCATCACCCATACGGCCGTTACCCGTGGCAACGACTTTGCCTTCAGCCGGTTTTTCTTTGGCTGTGTCCGGGATAATGATACCACCTTTGGTTTTCTCATCCTCTTCAACGCGCTCAACCAAGATTCTGTCACTTAATGGTCTCAAACTCATGATCATTTTCTCCTTTAATACTACTTGTTGTTTTAATCAATGGGGTTTTTATTTAGTTCAGTTTCATTTTTCCGAAGCTGTTTTACTACAGCTTTCTTTGGACGAAACCGTCTTTTTTGTCTTTGAATCATCTGTTTTTTTCGCATCATCCGGTTGCGAAGCACCAGATTTAGACCCACCGTAATCGGTCACATACCAACCGGAACCCTTCAAATGGAAGGCGCTTTGGGAAATCAATTTTTTGAGCCGTCCCTTACATTGAGAACAGGATTCTAAAGGGGGGTCTGAAATTTTCTGAAATGTCTCCTCGACACGGCCGCATTCTGAACATTGATATTCGTAAACTGGCATTTTTATACTCCGTTGTGCGTTGATCCCTGTAAAAAACAAAAATAAAATAATAAGTCTTTTATCCTTGTCAAGAAAGTTTCTCCAAATTTTTCAGCAAGAAAAGATATCAAATATATCAGAACCAATCTTTATAAAATTCAAATACTTGAGAAAGCCCGGTCATCGCTATGGGTTTTAAAATATCCCAGGTCAGCCGGTGGACCTTTCGCTCTTCTTCCCTTGTAACATCTGATTCGTTTTTATTCTCATACCGATGCTCAAATTTTGAGAACCGAACCACATGAACCAGTTCATGCGTCAAGATATAAAGAAGAAGCGGCTCCAGCAAAAGGTGGTTGGTCTCAGCCGCAAACAAAATGGCACGGTCCTGAAGACAGACCTTATAAAAGCTGAAAATCGAAGAGCCGAAAGGTACCTCTTCTTTGGTCCCCTCATACTTGATTACCTGGGCCAATGGACCGTCGAGACGTTCGTGAGACGAAAGATCCTTTACCGTTTTAATATCATACCTGTTTTTAAGCCACTGGCTGGATGATAATTTAAAATAATTATTGACCAGTTCTTCCGCCCTGTCCACTGCCTGGGAAACCAGAAAAAGCTCATTTGAATCAAACTGATTACGGCCCTGTTTCACCTGACATCTTCTGCTCAATTTAAGATTGGACATTTAATAAAACACTATGCTATAGTATCTATTTGACTAATTAAGTGCTAACGAAATATTTATTATTAATAAAGGAGGTGATTGTTTTGGGTAGTGTAATTAAAAAGAGAAGAAAAAAAATGCGGAAACACAAACACAGAAAACTCCTTGCCAAAACCAGACACCAGAGAAAGAAAAAATAACGATATTTGCTCGTTTTTCACATATGAGGAGACGGGTATTGAGTTGTACAAACTCTCAACTCAATACCCGCCCCTCCTATTCAACCGGTTGAATCCCGCTATTGCTCCAGCCCTTTAAAGTATTTCATAAATTCCGAATCAGTAGACAATACCAAAGTGCTGTCTTTCTGCATTGTTTCTTTATAAACCTCCATTGTTTTTATAAATGCGTAAAAATCAGGATCTGCACCATAGGCCTGTGCATAAATGTTAGTTGCCTTTGCATCGGCATCACCTTTGATTTCCTGAGCTGATTTATACGCTTCCGATTTGATCACCTGAAGTTCTTTTTCCTTTTCACCCCGGATGCTGCTGGCCTCTCCCCGGCCCTCGGCCCGGTATTTTTCTGCAATCTGGTTTCGTTCGGCAATCATCCTGCCATAGACAGCCTGCCGGACATTCTCAATATAATTAATTCGTTTGATTTTTACATCCACCAGCTCAATACCAAACGGGGTCAGCTTATCCTTGGCCTGTTCGACGATCTGTTTGGTGATTTCATCACGACCGACCATAATATTATAATGCTCCCCTTCCAGGTTTTCATCAGCAGAGATTTCAAAATTATCCAAAGGGCGATCCGTGTTTCTGACACTCTCCACCAGAGGATATTCAGCGATCAGGTTACGAACCGCCGGATCGATAATGTCATCCAGGCGTTCAAGGGCGGAAAATTCCGTTGTAACCGCCTGGAAAAAACGGACCGGATCTATAATCTTCCACCGCGCAAAAGTATCTACCCAGATATACGTCTTATCCTTTGTGGGAAGCTGGCCCGGATCGCCATCCCATCTCAGCAGGTTTTTGGGGAAAACAATGGCCTTTTGAATAAACGGCAGTTTGAATTTTAACCCGGGGGTGGTCACCGGGTCACCGACAACCCGCCCGAACTGGGTAATCACAACCTGCTCGGTCTCGTCAACGACATACGCACTATTGTATATCAAGAGACCCAAAGCGACAATACCAACAACCACTATGTTTTTTACTAAAGTATTCATCAATTACTCACTTTTATTCTGAAATCTGTTTAAAGGTGCATCAACGGATTGCCCCTGCCCCATATTTAAAAACGGCAGCAGGTTTTTCTGATCTGAATCAATGATATATTTTGTTCCAAGCTGAGGAAATATATCCATCATCGTTTCCAGGTACATCCTTTTTTTAGTCACGTCCCGGGCCTTTTCATACTCTTTGTAAATGGCCATAAACTTGGTGGCATCACCCTGGGCACGGTTGACCCGGTCAATGGCATACCCCTCAGCGTCTTTAATCAACCTCAAGGCTTCACCCCGTGCCAACGGTATGGCCTTGTTATACTCTTCGCGGGCTTGATATATGGTCTGCTCTTTTTCCTGTCTGGCCTGATTCACCTCGTTAAACGACGCCTGAACCGGTTCCGGAACATTGGTTTTTTTCATTTCAATGGTCACGATATTGATACCGGATTCGGCCTGATCCATCTCTTTTTGAAGCATTATCTTTGCGGCATCGGCAATCTCTTCCCGGCTGCTGATCACCTCGTTTATGCTCCGGTCTCCGACAACCGTGCGCATGCTGGCTTCGGACATATCCCTTAATGTCGCCCTGACATCTTTTACCTTGAACAGATAATCCTTGGGATTGGATATGCGATACTGAACAATCCAGGGAACCACCGCCACATTTAAATCTCCGGTCAGCATAAGCGGTATTTCGGCAGAAGAACCGCCGTTGGCGTTTCTAAAATTACCGGTTCCTCTCACCTCTTGAAACCCGAATTCTTCTTTGTATACCAATTCCACATTTACCTTGGTTAATTTTTCAATGCCAAACGGAAGTTTAAAATTAAGACCGGGTTGAGCGATCCTGTTGTATTTCCCAAACCGTTGGATCACACCCAATTCCGCCTGTTTAATGGTAAACGCACTTGTCAAACCTATCATCACCACAAGAACCACCACCAGGCCAATGATGAAACCGGAGGATTTAAATCCTTTAAACTTCTCCATTATTTCATCCATTTGAGGTGGTTTGGGTATCCCCGGCCCACCGCCGCCGCTCTTCTTATTTTCAAATTTCTGCTGGTTTTCTCTTAACTTTTCCCAATCCCAGTTCATAGATTAATCCTGTAAATAAATTATTTTATGAATATTTTTTGCATATTTTCTGTTGGATGCAAAATAAAACTATATTTATATTTTACAACCCAAAAAGGCAATATTTATTTAAATTCCAATTGATATGACATCGTTAAACCTCACCTCTAGTATAAGATTTTTATTGCATTTACCGGAATAAACGACATCGGGATTCAGATTATTTAGGGATACGATGAAGCGAATCCGGCCGTTGTTACAGCAACCGCATTCAGATTTTGAAAGAGGCCGGTTCCTGTGAAAAAATCTTCTTTTTTATTGGATTTTATGCCCACATATATTATTATTTTCAGATGGATGCGATCACGCTGTCAAAAAAAGAATTCATCAACTTAAAAAATTTGGTCTACTCCGCGTCGGGAATTAACCTGCACGAAGGCAAACTGGAATTACTGAAATCCAAAATCGCCAAACGGATGCGGATTACCAAAAAATCATTTAATGAATATTTGCACTACCTGGGTTCAAGCGAAGCCGAGGTCATTGAATTTATAGATACGGTTACCACAAACCACTCTTTCTTTTTCAGAGAAAATAAAAGTATCGAACATATTGTATATCAGTTCTCTCAATATCCGAAAAAAAAAAAAGAAAATGGCTTCAGAATCTGGTGTGCCGCCTGTTCAACCGGCGATGAACCTTATTCCGTGGCGGTCCAGCTTAAAAATATCGGTGTGCCTTTCTCAATACTGGCAACGGATATCTCTCATACGGTTCTTGCAACGGCTCAAAGAGGCATTTACAAAAACGACAAAGTCAAGAATGTACCGACCCAGCTGCTGCACCAGTATTTTCAAAAAGGATCAGGCAAATATAGGGGGCATATTAAGGTAAAAAAAGAGATCAGCCGGCACATTCATTTCAAAAAATTCAACCTGATTACGGATACGGCCTCTTCAACGGAATTTGATGCCGTTTTATGCCGGAATGTCATGATCTATTTTGATCCTAAAACCAGTGAAAAAGTAGTTAAAAAACTATACAACTCGATTTTACCCGGTGGTTTTTTTGCGATCGGAAATGCTGAAAGCCTTATGAATATGAACCATAAATTTAAAACCATCCGGAAAATACCCAGTTTATACATTAAATAACCCCGTGTAAGCCAAAACAAGATAATGACTGAAACCCAAATGTATGGTATGGGAACTCCAAACATGAACCAATCAAAAAAACAATACCGGCCCGGCACCATCAACGAAACGATCCGGGAAGCACTCACCCCCTATATAAAAAAACAA
The DNA here is from genome assembly GCA_028280105.1 of Desulfobacula sp. Taxonomy (GTDB): domain Bacteria; phylum Desulfobacterota; class Desulfobacteria; order Desulfobacterales; family Desulfobacteraceae; genus Desulfobacula. The sequence goes on from JANQML010000389.1 coordinate 6,719, forward strand.
GAAGTAACCTGCGCCAATGCCCACCGGGTAAGTTCCGGATTAAATGTCGATCCGATTAAAATCGGCAGACAACTGAATCTTTTGGGTTGCAAAATCATCGAATGTCAATTGGGTCTGTTCGGCTATGGAAGAGATAAAAAAAAACTGAATCCCGGTATCACCGTCCCGGACGGTTTGGACCGGCAAATCGATGCGGTTCAAGACAACGGCACCATCTCATGTGCCCAGTGCTGGGATATGGCAAAAAAATTGAAAATAAGTCGCCTGGATATGGGGTCGGTCTGTGAAAAAAAGAAAGTGCGAATCAAACCCTGCCAGCTGGGGGCATTTTAAAAAGCCGGGCATTTGGTGTTCGGCGGCATTATCCAGGGTCTGACTGGCTTATCCATTGTGCTTTTGATTCTTTTAGTTCAACAACCTTCTTTTCTGCTTTGGATCGCCGCTTTTTCCCCCTGCGCTTTCTTCTCTGTTTCTGTTTCTTTATCTTTTCTATCCGGGTGGCTTCTTTTTCAGGCAGTCCTTTTTGATCGGCCTCTATCTTGTCCACCAGGCGTCTTAATGCCAGAAACCGGTTCAGATGTTGGGACCGCGAGGACTGACACTTAACACTTAGACCTGTTTTTTCATGGAACAGAAAAACGGCGCTGCTGGATTTATTCACCTTCTGACCGCCCCGTCCCCCGCCTTTAATGAATTTTTCCTCAATCTCGGATTTTAGAATGCCAAGCCGGTTCATTCTTTTTTCCAGTGCTGCCAGTTTCTCTTTGCTTGGTCCGGTTTCCATTGTTTCATTACCTGAATTATTTTTCTTTTTACTTTTCTTCTCATATCAACTAATAAAGGACCTATTCAACATAAAAAAATAAAGGGACTGATGTGAACACCGACAAAAAGACAAATGCCGATACCATCCACTATATTTTAACGTTTATTTCGATTGTTTTGCTGGTTGTTTTTTTTGCCACGCATTTAATCACGGGTGATCAGGCATTGATTCAGTTTGATTCTCTGGCCGGCAGCGTGGTTCTCGGCTCTATTTTTATCATCTATTTTGCCTGGCTTGTATACGAGGATCATGTGACGACCCGGACATCGGTAAAGGAGTCGATCCGGCTCAATATAAAAAAAAGTACCACATTTGTTTTTATTCTCCTCTATTGGATTGTTATGGTGATCATTCCTTTTTTGTGCAATCTTTTTTAACAGAGAAAATGGAGTGGCGTGGCTAACGAAGACCCAAAAAAGAAGTTGATTCATATCAGTGATATTCTCAAATCCGCTTTTGACAAGTACCGCCCGGCAATGGATACGGAGATGACACGGATCTGGGACATCTGGGATCAGGCGGTGGGACAGCCGATTGCCATGAATGCCAAGCCGGATGCATTCAAGGACGGTGTTCTCATGGTAAATGTTTCAAGTTCCGCCTGGATTCATCAACTCAAATTTCTTGAAAAAGAGATGATCGTCAATCTGAACAAACGGCTTGACCAGGCAATCGTTAGCCGGATCCGGTTTAAAATTGGAAAGATACATTCCTGATGCGTCAATGCGCTCCGGCCTGGTCCTGGATCAGCCTTTAAAAGGCTATCGGTTCTCTTCTGACTCCCTTGTTCTGGCCGACTGTATCAAAACCCGGTTTAAACGCGCGATTCATGAACAACGAGTCCGCCACATCCTAGATGCCGGTTGCGGTTGCGGTATCCTGTCCATTCTACTGTCTGATTCGTTTCCATCCCTTTTAATCACAGGAATTGAAATCCAGACCGGCCTTTTCACCTGCGCAAAAAAAAACGTGGCCCAAAACGGGTTATCCGACCGGATCATAATCAGGCACCTGGATATTAATTCGGTGAATCCGGCTGACATTTGCCCGAAATTCGATCTGATGATTTCAAACCCGCCCTATAAAAAAAAGGCAAGCGGGCGGTTGAATCCGAATTCCCAGAAAGCCGTTGCCCGCCATGAGATCCATCTGGATATAGAGCAGCTCTTCAACTGCGCCAAACGGCTGCTCACCGGCACCGGCCGAATCTGCCTTATCTTCCCGGCCGAAAGGGAAACCGACCTCAAACAGGCCATGGCAAACTACGGGTTCAGCCCCCAATTTGTCCAATATATTCATACACGAAAAACCGTGGCCCCTAAACGAATCATCCTTTGTGCCTCAAAAAAGGCAGACAAGGCCTTTACAAGGCTTCCTCCGGTTATCGTTTGAATCGCCACACCGCATTGGAACCGAATTATTCAACACCGGGCCGAGGTAAACCTTGACACAAAAGCAAAAAGATACTATTTTGCCTTGAATTAAATCCAACACGGAGAGGTGACCGAGATGGCTGAAGGTGCACGCCTGGAAAGCGTGTGTATCCTAACCGGGTACCGAGGGTTCGAATCCCTCCCTCTCCGCCACCGATCAATGATTGATCATGCCGGTGACTATGTCGTATCAAGTACTCGCACTTAAATACCGCCCCCAAACATTTGATGAAGTTGTCGGCCAGGCCCATGTAACAGCCACCCTGTCCAATGCGATTCAATCCGGCCGGGTCGCACATGCCATTCTCTTTACCGGCCCCAGAGGTACGGGAAAAACAACCATCGCACGAATATTGGCAAAGGCCATGAATTGCCGGAAAGGTCCGGCCCCGGTTCCTTGTAACGGATGTAAGCTTTGTACCGATATTATAGACGGCCATTGCCCGGATGTATTTGAAATCGACGGTGCCTCCAACAACAGCGTCGACCAAATCCGGGATTTAAGGGAAAACGTTATTTATATGCCGTCATCGGCCGCCTATAAAATCTATATCATCGATGAAGTTCACATGCTCTCTACAGCGGCATTTAATGCACTTTTGAAAACGCTGGAAGAGCCGCCGGATCATGTGATGTTTATCTTTGCCACCACAGAAGTCCACAAAATCCCTGCAACGATCTTATCCCGGTGTCAGCGGCATGATTTGGGGCGGGTCAGCCTGCCGGACATTGCCGGTCATTTGGACCGTCTCAGCCGACAGGAAGGGTTCTGCCTGGAAACCCGGAGTCTTGATCTGATTGCCAGGCAGGCCGACGGTTCCATTCGGGACAGTCTCAGTCTTCTGGACCGGATATTGTCGTCTTCCGACTCCGGGGAGATTGACCACGCATCGGTATTGGAGAGTTTGGGCGTGATTGACGCACAGATCATGACCGATCTGTCTCTGGCCGTATTTGAAAATAACGGCGGAGCCGTCATCGATCTGATCGGGCGCATAAATGACTCGGGCATGGATTTAAAAAAATTCTATTCAGACCTGATAGTCCATTACAGGAACCTGAATGTTCTAAAATTATGCGGTGAAAAGACCCCTGCCGTCAACCTGTCCGACGCTGAAAAAAACCATCTCTTCCAACTGGTAAGCAAACACCCTGCGCCACAGATCTCCGCCATATTGCAAACCCTCCTGGATGGAGAATCGGTGGTCAGGTACTCCTCCCACACCCAGACAGCCATTGAAATGGTTCTGCTGAAACTGATCCGCCTGGGCTCCGGCGAACAGATTGACCGGATCATTGATAAATTAGACTGCCTGGCAGGCCGGATTAGTTCAGGGAATGCACCCCTTGAAACCATCATTCCCGAGGCTCAAAAAAAGAGAACCCAACCCGTTTATCCCGCCCCGGACCAACCGTCAAGCCAGGCGCCCGCTCCCCTTGTCAGACAGCCGGTTCCCGAAGCCGTTCATGAAAAAAAAACAGGACCTGAGCCGGTTTCTCCCCTTCCTAGGCAATCAAACAAACCCGTTGAAAACAACTGGCAGGGATTTTTAAAAAGGATTGAGACCCAAACCCCTTTCATGTTTGCCCTGATTAAAAAAGGGCGTGTCTTTGAAAATGAGACCGGAAAGGTTCGGGTGGAACTGGACAATTGTACGTCCTTTGATCAGAATCGAATTCAAGCCAAGAAAAAAGAATTAGAGGAAGACTGCCGCACCTTCTTAAACAAGGAACTTGTGATTCAGATAAACTCCCGGACAGATGCACCCACCCGGAATATTAAAAAAAAAAATGAAATAAAGGCCAAACAGGCTGCCTTCAACCATCCCTTCGTTGTTGAAGCGGTAAAACTGTTTGACGGTGAAATTATTAATTAACCATATTAATTAATTACAGGAGAAAACAATCATGAAAAATATGAATGCCATGATGAAACAGGCCCAGCAGCTTCAAAAAAAGATGATGAAAACCCAGGCTGAGCTTGCCAAAAAAACCATAGAGGCCTCTGCCGGCGGTGGGATGGTAAAGGTTGTGGCCAATGGTGCTCAAAAAATTGAATCCATTGTCGTTGAAAAAGAGGTGGTAGATCCCGAAGATATTGAAATGCTGCAGGATCTTCTCCTTGCTGCGGTGAATGACGCCCTGAACAAATCCCAGGAGATGGTCTCCTCGGAAATGAATAAACTCACCGGCGGTTTGAACATTCCCGGATTGTAATCCGGACGGGTAAGCTGACATGAACCATTACCCGGACCCCATTGTCAAACTCATCCACAGCCTGTCAAAACTTCCCGGCATCGGGAAAAAGACGGCGGAACGGTTGGCACTCCACATCCTCCATGCCCCGGATCAGGATGCTGCCGTTTTGGCGGCCGATATTCTTGATTTAAAAACCTCTGTCCGGCTGTGTGAAACCTGCTTTGCCCTGAGCGACAAGGAACAATGCCGGATCTGTTCGGATCCGGCACGGGACCCATCCATTATCTGCGTGGTGGAAAACCCGACAGACATGGCTGCCATTGAAAAATCCAATTCATTTTCAGGCACCTACCATATTTTAGGCGGGGCATTGTCACCCATTGACGGCGTCGGGCCCGGGGATATACGGCTCATGGAATTGTTCAAACGCGCCGCTCTTGATCAGACCAAGGAGATCATTATCGCGACCAAAACCAATGTTGAAGGTGAGGCCACAGCCTCCTACATCGTTGATAAGCTTAAAGAGATCCCGGTCACCATTACCCGTATCGCATCAGGTATCCCCATGGGCGGAGATCTGCAGTATATTGACACCTTGACCATGCAAAAGGCGATGGAAAAACGGTATGGATTCTAACTTCAATACCGGTGATGATATTTTTGAATGCCGGCTTTGCGGCGAATGCTGCAACGGATTTGGCGGAACTTATGTGTCGGAATCTGATATAAAAAAAATCAGCAGCCGTATCCATACCGATCCGGACACGTTTAAAAAACGTTATTGTGACCCGTCCGGCTCGCGTTTTGTTCTAACCCTGGGCCATGACGGCTACTGTATCTTTTTTGATCAAAAAAAACAATGCACGATTCATTCGGTCAAACCCTATATGTGCCGGGCCTGGCCGTTTCTTGCAACCCTTATTAAAAACCCTGAAAACTGGAATGCCATGGCCGGTTCCTGCCCGGGAATGAAAAAGAACATCCCGGAAGACAGATTAAAAAAAATTGTCAGCAGGGAAAGGGAAAAACTCGATCTGTCATTCGACAGGAGACCGCATCAATAAAAAAACCCTGGGAAACGGACGGACGGCCATTTTTATAGTTTTTTTGGACCGGCGAGATCAGGCCGCTTCCTTAAGCCGGCGTAAAAATTTTACACCGATTCCGTTTTCCTGAAACCGGACGACTCTACATATAATTTTATATTGTTTTTTTCCGGTCGGCGTCTGAAATCGCAGGGTTAATTTTTCACCCACGTCAAACCTGCGGTCGTTTTTTGTCTCAATAAACATCCCGCACCGGCCAATATCTTTTATATAACAATTATCGGATGAAATATTATCCGGAAGGTCCACAGCCACCACCCATGGATCTTTAAGATAGGTTCGAGCGAATCGGCGGGTTTTGTTAAATCCTTTTGCATCCAGCCGTTTTAAAAGATCGAGCTGCTGGTCAAACGGCATCTCCAAAACGATATTCATCAACCGGGAGGTGACATCAATACCGTCGTATCCGACATTATTCATACGAGTTACATTTTTAGCAAGTTTAAGATCTGTCACGGTCATTTATCTTCCCACACCCATCTCGGCAAATCGTCTGGCAATACTGTCTCTTTCATATACAATTTCAACCCGTCGGTTCAATGCTCTGCCCTGGGCCGTATCGTTGGTGGCCACCGGATGATAATGGGCATACCCTTCAGCGGAAATATATTGGGGCGGCACACCGTTTTGAACCAAAAGCCTGACCACGGTGGAGGCCCGTGCACTGGACAATTCCCAGTTCGATGGATATCTAACCGATGAAATCGGTTCGTTGTCGGTGTGGCCTTTTATTTTTACATGGTATGCCAGTTTGGAAAGAACGACAGCCACCTTTTTAAGAATATCATGGCCTTTATCAGACAGCTGGGTTCCCCCTTTGGCAAAAAGCAGTAAATCCGACAAAGTGATCACAACCCCTTCTTCTGTCTGGGTGACGCTGACCTCCCCCCCCAGCTTGTTAAACAGTACCAGCTCCCTGACTTCACTGACGATCTCTTCCATCTCTTTTTCGATCATTGCACCCAGTTCATCGATCTGCTGGTTTTCCGAGGGTTCTTCCGAGGGTATGGGGCGCATGGTCAACCCCTCACGGGTACCGGCTTCAGGCACCGTCTGTGCACCCAAAGCACTCCGAAGGGATTTTACCAGTTCCTTATAGGTTTCCTGCTGGGTGGTACTCATGGCAAACAGCAATACAAAAAAGCACATTAGTAAAGTGACCAGGTCGGCAAAGGTGGCCATCCATCCGGGTGCCCCGCCCCCTTCTTTTTTTTCTTCTTCCGGCGGTGCCGAAAGGGTCATTTCATTTTCAGCTTCTGTGGAAGCGCCGTCTTCTGCCATGAGTCAATCTCTTTTATTCTTTCTTATCGTCGCCGGAACTATCACCCAGGTAAATATTAAGTTTATCTTCCATCAGCTTGGGATGTTCGCCTTCCCGGATGGAGATAATACCTTCAAAAATAATATTCATATTGGTAATTTCTTCTTCATTCCGGCCGGAAAGTTTATCCGACATGGGGATAAAAAACAGGTTCGCCAAAACCGCACCGTAAAACGTAGTGATCATGGCCACCGCCATTTTAGGGCCGATGGATGACGGGTCATCCAGGTTGGCCAGCATCTGGACCAGGCCGATCAGGGTTCCGATCATCCCAAAGGCAGGCGCGTAAGATCCCATGCTCGAAAAAATATTCGCCCCCGTGTCAAGTCCCTTCTTGGTCAGTGCCATCTTCTTTTGCATGATCGCCGCAATATCTGCGGTCTTCACGCCGTCAACCGTCATTTGAAGGGCCTGGGCAAGGTAGGGATCACTGGTGGTCTGTATATCACCTTCAATGGATAAAAGCCCCCCTTTTCTGGCCTTGTTTGAAATTTCCACCAGGTTGTTGATGATCTCCTCAGCCGGCTGGATTTTAAAGATAAAAACCTTTAAACCGACTTTAAACATACTTAAAAAGTCGGAGAGCGGATAGGCAACCAGTGAGGCGGCAAACGTACCACCCATGACAACCAGGATGGAGGGAATATTGACGAACATCATGATACTGCCGCCCAAAAGGATGGTTCCAAGGATAAAACCCATTCCAGAGACAACGCCGATTAACGAAGCTAAATCCATTTCTAAGCCCTTATATAAACCGTTTCATCCACAGGGTATTCCCTGTCATAGTTTTTGATCTTATCAATTGCATCCTGCGTAAGTAAAGTATTTACAGAAAAAAGTTTGGTGCCGGTACGGGTAAAAAGCGCCGTACCAAGGGTCATTCCGGGTTTCAACCGATGAATGCTCACCCCCTTGACCCGATAGTCGTCCGCCCCCATATGGAGAACCGCATATTTCTCCAGCCAGGCCACGATATTCGGGTCGAGCCGGGTGCCGGCAAATCCCTCCAATTGTTCCAGAAACGTCTCAAGATTGGTAATGTCTTCGCGATCTTTTAAGGTATCGAACACATCTGCCCCGGCCAGAATCCTTGATAACAACGGAATATACCTTCGTTTAAGACCGTTTGGCCTGCCGGTGCCATCTGAATTTTCACCCATATTTCTGATAATTTCCGCACACGCCTTAAATTCGGAACAATTTAAAAAGAAATCTGCACCCCGGACCGGATATTTCATCAGCTGATCTTTTTCATAGCCTGATAATTGGGCCGGGGGGGTATGCAGAACAGATTCCGGAACCAGCAACAGCCCGACTTCATGCAGCATAGCAGCTTTTCGCAGATCCTCCAACTTTTTTTCATTAAATTTAAGTTGTTTGGCGATAAAATAGGCAATATGGGAAACCCGCTCCCCGTGACCGCGATTTGTCTCCACACGGTTTTCGATCAGATCGGAGAGGATATCACAAAACCCTTCTGTATTTTCCACCAGCCGGGTTCTGATTTCCGATATCTCCTTTTTCAACCGGGTGCGTTCCAGAGTCATCCGGTTAACCTGTTTGAGCGAATTGTTCAGGGTTACCCGCTCATCAAGTAGTGTGTTTTTGGTTTTCTTTAACTCCTTTTTAAACTGGTCCAGGTATTCAAAGGTCTTCTTAAGCTTTAATTCCCGGGCAAACACCTTCTGCTCAAGCTGCCTCACCCGCTGGTACACCCTGTATTTATCCTTTATTCCGTCCGGTTCCACAGGCGGGACGATAAATTCGGACACACCTGATTTCAAGACCGCCCGCAGCGATTTTTCCGCGCTGTTTTCCGATAAAATTAAAAAAAGATCCGGCTTAAATTTACAATCAAGTCCGTTCAACTCGCCCAGCAATGTTTCGATCTGCAAAAGATCCAGAGATCCTTTTTCAATCAGGATCAGATCCGGCGGACATTCGATGGCGCAACCGGCCGCCGCCGATACATCGGTACACGTATTTAAGGCAAATCCGTTGGATTTGGAAAACATAAGCAGGTTTTCGCGGGACGCTCCATCGCTGACATAGAGCAGAGCAATCAGGTCTTGTTCCATATTCAATCCGGTGCTAGGTTTCTGTGTTATCGATCCGATTCATTGGTTATTCAGAGTAATCCATCTGCCACCACTCATCCCAGGACGTCTCCATGATATCTTTGGCCATTTGCCGGCCGATATCTGTTTTGATGCGGTCGATCACCACCGGAAGCCATTTTTCAGGGCCTTTGGCACCGGTATCCGACAGTTTCTTCAACTCAAGGACAAAAGAGATCTGGTCGGCGTCATTGGCAAGTTCGGCCTCTCTGGTTTCAGATGCATTGAACTCATCTATCAGTTTTTTTATATTGACACCAAAGGGAATCTGACGGGTTAAATGGGAAACCGCCTTTGCTTCGTCCGGTTTTGAATACCTTTTTTCCACATAGTTTAAATCACCGGTTCTGGCTTCTGCCAGGTCATGAACCAGTGCCATCGCCACAAGCCTTTCCGCATCAACCGTGTCGTCCATACCGGCCATGACAAAGCAGATAAAGGCCGTCATAAAGCTGTGTTCGGCAATGCTTTCCCGGCCGTTACCCAAAAACGCATATCCGGAACGGTTAATATCTTTTAAAATGCGGGCTTCAAACAAGAGGTTGACTATCTGCTTCATATTCATTCCAATCAGGATATTACCGGAGCTTAAACCGAAGGGACCTTAACCTTGCATATTTTTTTATGATAAGGAGAACATCGCATCAATTCTTGACTTTTTATAGAACAGGAGTTTAAATAAAGTCAAGAATTCAAGATTAAACCGTGCCGCAAAGGAGAGATTATGCGAAACCGGAACGCCCTTATAAAATCTGCCACCGTATGGATCATACTCATTATTGGCATCAGCTTTTCTTCAACCGGGTTTGCAAATCAGGAACTGGAATTCATTCCCGGAGACGATTCAGGTTTTTTTTACACGATACAACAGGGAGACACCCTCTGGGATCTGTCCTACAAATTTTATCAGTCACAGTGGGACTGGCCCGGATTGTGGGAGATGAACGATGAAATTAAAAATCCGCACCTGATCTACCCCGGGAAAAAAATACGGATTTTTTTTAAAGAAAAAGATCAGCTTAAACCCAAAATCGTTACGGTAACCAAAAACCGGCCCGAACAGGCACTCGAAGCCATCAAGCCGTCCTTCTCTTATTCGCAGATGGACCATATCGGTTTTATCAGGCAGAAAGAATACGCGGCCCTGGGCCGGATCATCAGGGAAAAGGACGGTAACCTGATTATTACGGAAGACAATATCATCTATATCAGACCGTCTGAAACCGGAACGTTGGTTCCGGGAAAAATCTATCAGGTGTACTCAACCGAAACCCTGAATCAAAAATTCGATAACCAGCGATTTACCGGTGTCAAACACCTTTTAAAGGCAGATATCGAGGTCCTTGAGCACAAGGGGGATTATGTCATCGCCCGGGTAATCGATTCCTACCGGGCGGTTCACAATAATGATCTGATCATGGAGTATTATGAACGGGACGAGATATTGACGGTTGATGAAAACCCGGCACCGATTGATGCCCGAATCATCTGCGCCGAAGACCATACCCAGATGATTAACGATTACCGGATTGCGTTTATTAATATCGGCGGGCAGGCCGTCAAACCGGGTCAGATCTATTCGGTCATGCGAAAAAATGAAACCACGGACCACTCGGCATGGCCTGTTAAAAAAAAGGATGAGATTGAACTGGAAAATTTAAAATCGGGAAAACTGATCATCCTGCACACCGAAGATGTGGCCTCAACCGTTATGATATTGTCTTCGGATTATGCCATCCACCCCAATGATATGGTCAATTAGCAAAGGCCGTCTATTTTAATCGGCACCTCTTTGACCGGCGATACCATCCGGTTTGATCTTCTTTTACATTTGATCCCAGGTGACCCGAAGTATTTCCTGATAGGTTGTCATGCCTTTCAGCATCTTTTTGATTCCAATCTGGCGCAGCAGTACCAACCCCTCTTCCATGGCCTTTTTACGCATGGTTTCCAGGGCGGTTTCAGAACCGGTCAGCGGTTTTAAACTCTCCGAATACGGCATCACCTCATATATACCGGTCCGTCCCTTATAGCCGGTGCCCCGGCATCTCTGGCATCCTTTTCCATGTTTGAGTTTCACCACGCCTTTGGATTTAATCCGCAGGCCCAGTTCTGCCAGGTCTGCTGATTTAATCTCGAAATCCTGGATGCAGTGGGGACAAATTTTCCGGACCAGGCGCTGGGCCACAATGCCGTTTAGTGATGAATGGATCAAATAGGGCGGCACCCCGAGGTCCAGAAGCCTGAAAACGGTGGAAACCGCATCGTTGGTATGGAGGGTGGACAGGACCAGATGACCGGTCAGAGCCGCCTGGACAGCAGCCTGAGCCGTTTCAAGATCCCGGATTTCACCCACCATGACAATGTCCGGGTCCTGTCTCAGAATATTTCTCAGTACAGATCCAAATGTCACATCAATGGCCGGTTGGACTGCAATCTGGTTAAATTCCTCATGGATCATCTCAATGGGATCTTCAATGGTGGTGATGTTTACCTCAGGGGATGAGAGCATTCTCAGGCTTGAGTAGAGGGTCGTGGACTTACCCGATCCGGTGGGGCCCGTCACCAGGACAATTCCAAAAGGCTGGGTCACAAGAGTTTTATACCGGCTGAACTCATTGTCAAAAAAACCCAGCATTTCAAGGTCCTGAAACAAGACATCCGGATCCATCACCCTCAGCACCACTTTTTCACCAAATGCCACCGGAATGGTTGAAACACGGATCTCCACCTCGGTCTGATCTTTTTTCATTTTGATCCGGCCGTCCTGGGGCCGTCTTTTTTCAGCCATATCCAGCCGGGACAGGGTTTTAATCCGGCTGACCACGGCATTGTGAAGCTTTTTGGGCAGCTTGTAAACAGAATGAAGGATCCCGTCAATTCTCATTCTCACCAGACAGATATCCCGCTTGGGTTCGATATGGATATCACTGGCTTTCTGGTCAAATGCGTATGAAAACAGATGGTTAACCGCATTAACGATATGCTGGTCCGTGGCTGGCAGTTCATCCATGGCCTTTAAACTGACAAACTGCTCCATGTTGCCCAGGTCCACACCTTTGGTTGAAAACAGGTCTTCAGCAGCCGATATGGAGTGCCGGAATCCGAAAAACTCATGAATCAGTTTTACGATATCAGACTTGGGGCTGATAACCGGTTTGACCTTTAATTTGGAAACCATTTCAACGTCTTTTATGGCTTCATAATTGAACGGGTCCGGTGTGGCCACCAGCAGTTTGCCGGCTTCCACCCTTAGCGGCAGCAAAAGGTGCTTGGCGGCAAATGATTTTGAAATGGTCCCGGTGACAAGATTGAGTTCAAGCTTTAGCGGGTCCACTTTTTTAAATGGAATCTTCCACGCATCTGCCAGTGCTTTGTATATGGTATCCTCATCAATGGTGACTGACGGGTTTTTCTTTTTCGCCACTTTCAGGTATAAAAGGACATCCACAAAGTAGAGGGGGTCCTGGGGTTTCCCGTGGCCCGCATTCGTTCCGGGTCGAATCTTTTTCTGCTTGAGCAACACCTGAATGACACGATTTTCCTTTTTTAAAATTTCCCTTGCCTGATCCTCCGAGATCAGTTGGGCGGCAACCAGAATTTTACAAATATGTTGAGATGAAAATCGATTCTGTTGTCCAAGCGGCATAAAATCATTTACCCTAAATAGAAACGGTGTTAGCACTTGTCTTCCGGTTATAATCGAATATGACCCGAATTGTAAAGCCCTGATCCGCCATACGGCACCTTGCTGATGACCGGGGATGGTACAAACCCATGATTCAAACCATATATACGAAAATTTGATGGTGGATTTGGGAAAGGGCGAAGTACCCCCCCCTTGTAAATCCGATTCGTTTTTAAATAATCTCTCCGATAACGGTAAACCGGTATGGACGAGGCTGAATGGAGCCGCTAAAGGCAACCTGCGGCATCTGACCTGCAGCGCCGGCAGTGATACATCTGGGGCAGATACTGCCGGGCCGATTCCCTCAGCTGCTTGATCTGCCGTGGGGATGGCGGGGATACGCGGGCCATATCCGTTCCCTGCAAAGGAATCAAAGGAATCAGATTCATCCGGTCAACGCCCATGCGCCCCATCCGCCGGGCAATAAAAAGGCTGTGATCATCGTTGATACCGGGAATGACCACCGAATTCACTTTTACGGTAAACCCCAGGGTTTTAAGCTGTTCAATGGTATCCATCTGCTGCCGGATTAATAAGGCAGCAGCCGTTTTTCCGGTATATGAGATGCCGTTGTATTCAACCTTTTTAACCAGGATGGAACCGATCCCGGGATCGATGGCATTGACCGTGATCGTAACGAACCGCACACCAAGCCCGTAAAGTTCCTGTAGATAGGGTCTCATATTCAATCCGTTGGAAGAGACGCAAAAAGAGAGGTCAGGAAAAGATCTGCGAATCCGCTCAAAGGTTTCAAGGGTCAGTTCGGGCTGGCAGAAGGCATCTCCCGGTCCTGCGATTCCGGCCACACGGATATGGGGCATTGATTTTAGAGCGGCTTTCAGGCGGTTCATCGCCGCCTTTGGTGTCATCACCCCTGTTGACACACCGGGCCGGTTTTCATTGGCACAATCGTAATCTCTGCGGCAATAGGTGCATGCTATATTGCAGGATCGGGCCACGGGCAGATGAATACGGCCGTATACCCCCCTGGACTCGGCAAAAAAACAGGGATGGTCTTCCTCGTTTAGCGGTATGGCGGGAGTCATGCGGGTATCTTCCTTTCTCTGCCGATCCTGATTGCACCCTGCGGGCAGATGTTCAGGCAATCCCCGCAATTGGTACAGTCGGTTTCATCCGGCCGGGTTTCCATTTCACAGACCTGTTCACATTTATTACACCCGTTGCATTCCGCGGTTTTATAAATTCTGAATACGGAGAATCGAGTCAACACCTCGAGAATCCCGCCGGTGGGACAGGCAAACCGGCACCAGGCATTGGCCAGGAAAAGACCGGCTGCAACAACACCCAGTACAAAAAACGTGCGAATCAGCCAGCTTATCTCGGCATGTTCAAACGTCAGCCAGGTGGAAATGAAAAAATCACCCACCCGGATCGGCACGGCTTCCCTTGGCTGTCCCAGCACCAGCCATATATAGACGGCCAGGAGTACGCCCACGTATTTGCCATACCGTGCAAAAGAGAAAAGCGTGGATTGAAGCTTAAACTTAAGTGGTACCAGTTTGGCTGCCATCTGGTTAACCAGCCCGCCCGGGCATACCCAGCCGCAAAAGGCCCGGCCGAACAGGAGAACAGAGACCGGCAACAGAACCCAGAATCCCCAGAACAGGGTAAAAATCCGGCCGTGACAGGTGATCACCGGACAATTCTGGCAACTGACATAGGGAACAATAAACGGGCATCGAAAAATCCCATAATACGACCACTGCCCAATGACCCAGACGCTTACCAC
>JANQML010000396.1 GCA_028280105.1 Desulfobacula sp.
GTGGTGGTTTCATCCGACCGGCCCGTATCCATCATTTACAACGGAATTGAACTCAATGCTTTCAGCCAGTGGCGGCCGGTATATCCGCATTCTCCAGAGGCGGTCAGCATGAAAAAATATTTAAACGGAGTTTTGCTATGACCACTGAACATTCACATGATCATTCCCATAATCACAGGCACTCTCATCAACACTCCCATGACCATGGACATTCTCACGGCCATACCCATAGCCATGAAAATGAGCTCACCCTTGAGCAGAAACTGGAAAAACTGGTCGCTCACTGGATCGATCATAACGACAGCCACAAGGAGACCTTTTTTACCTGGGCCCGGCGGGCAAAAGAAGAAGGCATGGAGAGTGTGGCCGAAAAAATCGACAGGGCCGGCCAACTGTCGGACCAGGTCACATCCCTGTTAAAAGAGACCTTAAGCCAATTGAAAAAATAAGGGCTTTCGATAAGACGGTCATGGATCAATAAGATTGACGGCAAATGATAAGTTTCAGGGACAAATCCGGCAGATAGATATGGATGATTCCCACGATATCCGGGTTCTTGCCGGACAACGGCTGATGCTTGGATTTGACGGCACCCAATTTAATGCCGATTTGGCCTATATTATCGGTACGCTGAAGGCAGGGGGTATTATCCTGTTTTCACGAAATGTAGACCATCCCGGGCAAGTCAAAATCCTGTGCCGGAACTGTCAGGCATATGCCCGTCAATGTGGGCTGCCGCCGTTGATCATATCCGTTGATCAGGAAGGGGGAACCGTTGCCCGGCTGAAGGACGGGTTCACCCGTTTCAAAGGCAACCCGCACATTCGTACCGTTGAGGAGGCCCGGCATTTTGCCGGTACAACGGCCAAAGAACTACAAGCGGTCGGTATTAACATGAATCTGGCACCGGTCCTTGATATCGTCCCTTCCGGTATGGCGTCCGTAATGAAAGACCGGGCGTTTAAAGGGGATGAGAAAAAGGTTTCAAAACTGGGGCTTGAGGTGATACAAACCCTTCAGAGCCGGGGCATAATGGCGGTGGCCAAACACTTTCCCGGTATCGGCAGGACGGTTCTGGACTCTCACTTCCATCTGCCGACCCTTGATCTTCCCCTTGAAACCCTTGAAAAATCTGACCTGATTCCCTTTGCAGATGCCATAGATGCAGAGGTGTCCGGCATGATGCTCTCGCATATCTTCTACAGCCGTCTGGACAGGGACTGGCAGGCCAGTCTGTCGCCTGTCATCGCCGATGATCTGCTGCGCGGCAAATTGGGGTATAACGGGATTGTAATGACGGATGATTTGGATATGAAAGCTATTGGACATGATATGGAAACCTGTATCCATCAGATCTTAAAATCCCGGATCGATATGGCCCTGATCTGCCATAAAGGGCCGAATATCGATATTGCCGCCGATACAATCCAACGGCTGTTAAAAGAGGACCCGGTCCTGTATGAGGCCGGCAAACAGAGTTATAAAAGAATCATTGGTGTCAAAAACACCTATCTGAATTTCCCCTGATCCACCATCAAAGCACCGCCTGCTACGTTACCTGCGGTCGTTCCTCCCTGCGGAGTATGACTTATACGCCCTCAGTCGTCACCCCTTGTCGCCTTTCATCCGGCACCTTGCTGGTGGCCAGAGAGGGCGCAACCCATGCCAAGTAGGCCGCTAAAAAAAGTGATGGTGGATTTGGGATTTCACTGCCGAAGATAAAAAGAAAGATTGACCGTCACGATTTTTACAATCGTTGTGGGGCGTGATACTCAAACCGGTGGGGCGGTAAAAGGAATTAAATCCGGGTGCGTGAGAATACATCATGATCCAACCGGCATAATTCTCCCTGCTCGATCATTCGGGTGCCCCTTGCGGCAATCATGGCGGCATTATCTCCGCACAGCGATACCGGTGGTGCAAAAACGGATATCTGTTTGGATCCGGCCTTTCGGGTAAGGGTTTCAACAAATGTCCGGTTGGCAGATACGCCGCCTGAGACGCCGATCCGGGGACAGTTTTTGAATCGCGCGGCACGGATCAGTTTGTCAGACAAAACATCGATCACGGCCGCCTGAAACGATGCTGCAACCTGGGCCTTGTCATCTTCAGTTGAGATATCATGGTCATGGATGTGCCGGGCGACAGATGATTTCAGTCCGCTGAAGCTAAAATCAAAGCTGCCTTTTTCAAGCATGGTGCGGGGAAAGGGGATTTTTGCCGGATCTTTTGTCCGGGCCAGTCTTTCGATGACCGGACCGCCGGGATATCCCAGGCCCAGCATCTTTGCCACTTTGTCAAATGCCTCGCCGGCAGCGTCATCACGGGTCTGGCCCATGAGTTCGAATTGATCCGGGGAAGAGACATAATAGATATTGGTGTGACCGCCTGAAACCACCAGGCAGATAAAGGGCAGATCCGGGTGGGGCCGGGTCAATAACAAGGAATAAATATGAGCTTCCAGATGGTTCACACCGGCAAACGGCAGTTTTGCCGCCCAGGCAAAGGCTTTGGCAAAGTTGAATCCCACAAGAAGGGCGCCGATCAGGCCGGGCCCCCGGGTGGCTGCCACCCCGTCGATGTCGGTGATGTCGATGTCTGCCTGTTGTAATGCCTGACAGATGACCGGATCGATGGCTTCGATATGCATCCTGGAAGCCAGTTCCGGTACAACGCCTCCGTATTGATGATGGGTATCGATCTGTGAGGCGACAACGGAGGACAAAATCACGTTGCCGTCTTTAACTAGAGCGGCGGCTGTTTCATCACAAGAGGATTCAATCCCGAGAACAATCATGACACCGGGTTTAAATTATACCCATTCGGTTTGGGATTCATTATTTTCCCTGGATTCGATTTCGCCGATAAAGTGGGCTTCTTCATCCATTGCCCCCAGCCGGTCCATCACTTCCTGGGCAGATTGATCCGGTACGACAATAACCATGCCGATACCGTTATTAAAGGTTCGCTGCATTTCAACGTCCGGGATATTGCCTTCTTTCTGAAGGACTGTAAAGACGGGGGGCGGCTGCCAGGAATCCTTTTGGATAACGGCTTTGCAGGCATCCGGGATCACCCGGATAATGTTTTCATCAATACCGCCGCCGGTGATGTGAACCAGTCCGTGGATGGGCAGATCCCTGATCAGGCTTAATATAGTGGGAACATATACAATTGTCGGACGGAGCAGCTCTTCTCCGAGTGTGGTGCCCAATTCCTCTATCTGGGTGGATTCGTCGTATTTGCATTTATCGAAAAAGACGTGTCTGACCAGTGAGAATCCATTGGAATGGATCCCGTTGGAAGCCAGTCCGATTAATTTATGGCCGTTTCGAATATAGGAACCGTCAATGATTTTAGTATTGTCCACCAGACCCACGGAAAATCCGGACAGGTCATATTCTCCCTTCTTGTAGAGCCCGGGCATTTCGGCTGTTTCTCCACCGATTAAAGCGCATCCGGCCTGGTTGCACCCGTTGGCAATGCCTGAGACAATCTGTTCGGCAACCGTATTGTCAAGTTTTCCCATTGCCAGATAATCGAGGAAAAACAGCGGTTTTGCTCCCTGGACAATGATATCGTTCACACACATGGCTACCAGGTCGATGCCGATGGTATCATGTTTGTCCATCATAAACGCGACCTTCAATTTGGTTCCGACTCCGTCTGTGGCGCTGACCAGGACCGGGTTTGAAACATTGGATAAATTCAGTGAGAAGAGGCCGCCAAAGCCGCCGATTTCACCCATCACCCCGGACCGGGGAGTTGTTTTTGCGATATCTTTGATACGGTCGACCAGGCGATTTGCTTTGTCGATATCAACACCTGAATCTGCATATGTTAAGGAGTCATTCATGGTTGCTCACCTATTTGAAATCTATTACTTCCAAACCTGCTGAAACCTAACGAATATAACCAGAAGGGGTTGAAAAGTCAAAAGCTTTTTGACATCGGCATGTGAATATTGTATCTATCATATTTTTAACAGACTCATTATTTTGGAGATAAGAAACGAATGGAAACTATCAATATCGGAATATTGGGATTCGGTGTTGTCGGTACAGGGGTTGCAAAATTACTGCTGGATAAAAAGACAGTATTGGAATCACGGACCGGCGCTGTTTTAAACCTTAAAACCATTGCTGATATTGACACCACTACGGACAGGGGAATCGATCTGGGGCAAACCCGGCTCATCGATGATGCCGGCGGGGTGATTGCAGACCCGGATATCGATATCATCGTTGAAACCATTGGCGGGGAAACCGTTGCCAAAGCGTGTATTGAAAAGGCCATGGCCAATGGCAAGCATGTGGTAACGGCAAACAAGGCCCTTTTGGCCGGACACGGAAACGGTCTGGTGAAGCTGGCAAGAAAAAACAGTGTCGACCTGGCTTTTGAAGCCAGTTGCGGTGGCTGCATGCCCATTATCAAAACCCTGCGCGAATCTCTTGTGGCCAATCATATCCGCTCCATGTCCGGAATATTAAACGGTACCTGTAATTATATATTGACCAAGATTTCACAGGACGGTTCAGAGTTTGAGGCCGCCTTAAAAAATGCCCAGGATCTGGGGTTTGCCGAGGCAGAACCCTCTCTGGATATCGACGGACATGACACGGCCCATAAACTTGCCATCTTAAATTCACTGGCCCACGGCATGGAAATTAATTTAAAAGACATCCATGTGGAGGGAATCCGGAACATCACACCGGCTGACATTAAATTTGCCCGGGAGTTTGGCTATACCATCAAGCTTCTGGCCATTGGTAAAATCCATGACGATCATGTTGAAGCCCGGGTCCATCCCACCATGATTCCGGACACCAATCCATTGTCCCACGTGGACCAATCCATGAATGCCATTGCCGTTGATGCCGATGCCACCGGCCAAACCATGCTTTACGGCAAAGGTGCGGGTATGATGCCCACGGCCAGCGCAGTTTTAAGCGATATTGCCGACATTGCCAGAAATATGATTGCCGGAACCCGCAGACGGATGCCGATTCTGGGGTTTCTCGAAGACCATATCAAAGAGATCCCCATCCTGCCCATGGAAGAACTGTCCACCCGCTATTATCTGCGGTTTGAAGCCCAGGACCACCCCGGTGTCCTCTCCACGATTTCAGGAATTCTGGGAGAACATCATATCAGCATCAAATCGGTTCACCAGAAGGGCCGGAAGAACAACGGCCGGGTGCCGGTTGTCATGATCACCCATATGGCAAATGAGGCCAGTGTGCAGACGGCGCTGACACGGATTGTCAAAACCGATTCGGTTGTCGGAAACCCGATGGTAATAAGAATTGAAGAAACAGCCTGAGGAAGAAATAAAAATGAAAATGATTGTAGCGGATCTGGAAGGGGTCTTTCTTCCCGAGATCTGGATTAATGTGGCACAAAAGACCGGAATTGAAGAACTGCGCCTCACCACACGGGATATCAGTGACTACGATGTGTTGATGACAAAACGGTTGGAATTGTTGAAAGAACATAAGCTGACCATCAAAGAGATCCAGGATGTGATTGCCACATTGGAACCGCTGGACGGTGCGGCAGATATGTTGAACTGGATCCGGGAAACTTCCCAGATCATCATCCTGTCGGATACGTTTGAGGAGTTTGCCAGACCCCTGATGAAAAAACTGGGATTTCCGGCATTGCTCTGTCACAATCTGACCATTGACGACCAGGGAAACATCACCAATTACAACCTTCGGATCGATGACCAGAAACGGCGGGCGGTCCGGGCGCTAAACGGACTCAATTACGAAACCCTCGCATTTGGCGATTCCTACAATGACATCGGCATGATCCAGGAGGCTGATCATGGGTTTTTCTTTTGTCCGCCGGAAACGGTGATAGCGGATTTTCCGGACATATCGGTGACAAGAAGTTACCCGGAACTAAAATCCATGCTTGAGTCTCTGTTATAATGGCGAAATTCGATATAGATGCCTTTAAATCGGTAAAAGCGATCGTCATTGGCGACCTGATGATCGATGAATATCTCTGGGGCAGTGTGGACCGGGTATCGCCGGAAGCACCGGTCCCGGTGGTCTGTGTCAACAGGGAGAGCCAGACCCTGGGCGGCGCCGGGAATGTAATTAACAACCTGGTGTCCATGGGGGCAACGGTCTGTGCCGTTGGTACTGCCGGTACCGGTAAGGCCGGGCAGATGATTTTTGAAAAGCTTGGTGAATTGGGAATCGCTACGGATACGATTATCAGCGAGCCCCATCGGCCCACCACCCGAAAAACAAGGGTAATTGCCTCCAATCAACAGGTATTGAGAATTGACAAAGAAGTCGTCACCCATATCAGTGATCATACCCTGGAAAGATTGGTGGACGGCATTGAGGCAAATATCAGGGATGCCGATCTAATCATCCTGTCCGATTACAATAAAGGTCTGATCACCCGGGCGCTGGTTGAGAAAACAGTGGCTCTGGCAGATCAATATCAGATACTGACCCTGGCTGATCCCAAATCGTTGGATTTTTCCAAATACCGGTCTGTGTCCGTTCTCACGCCGAATAAGAAAGAGGCCAGCCTGGCTGCCAACATGGATATTCAATCCCATCAGGACCTGGTTGCCGCCGGTGAAAAGATAATGGACCACGCCTGTCTTGAAAAACTGTTGATTACCTGCGGCAAGGACGGGATGGTCCTGTTTGAAAAAGATCAGCCCGTGTTCCACATCGAGTCGGATGCCCGCCAGGTCTTTGACGTATCCGGTGCCGGCGATACGGTCATCTCTTTGCTGGGCCTGGGTCTTGCAGCCGGTGCCGGATTCAGGCAGAGTGCCCGAATCGCCAATGTTGCCGCCGGAATTGTCGTGGCAAAGGTGGGAACCGCCACCGCCACCATTGAAGAACTCAAACTTGCACTTAAATCCTTTAACTAAAATCAAACATATTTTTAAAACTTGATAATATATCTTGACAGGGAACCGGCATTTATATATATTGCTTTTCGTTGTTGCGGGGTGGAGCAGTCTGGTAGCTCGTCGGGCTCATAACCCGAAGGTCGTTGGTTCAAATCC
>JANQML010000398.1 GCA_028280105.1 Desulfobacula sp.
CTGACGCCATTTCAGACAGCATCCTTGATGCCATTATGGCGGAAGATAAAGAGTGCAGGGTTGCCTGCGAAACCATGGTCACCACGGGGCTGGCCATGGTCGCCGGTGAGATTACGACCAATTGTTACGTGGATATCCCGGAGGTGGTCCGGAATACGATCAAGGAGATCGGGTACAACTCGTCGGCCATGGGGTTTGACTGGCAGACCTGTTCCGTGGTGACCAGCATTGATCAGCAGTCGGCAGACATTGCCCAGGGGGTGGACGAGGGTGCCGGGCTCTTTAAGGAGCAGGGTGCCGGGGACCAGGGAATCATGTTCGGGTTTGCCACGAACGAGACACCGGAACTCATGCCCATGCCGATTATCTATGCCCACAAGCTGACCAGGCGATTGGCCCAGGTCAGAAAAAACGGGGCGCTTGATTTTTTAAGACCGGACGGGAAATCCCAGGTGACGGTTGAGTATGCCGACGGCAAGCCCAAACGGGTGGATACGGTTGTGATTTCCAGCCAGCATTCCCCGGATGTCTCCTATGATGATTTAAAGGCGGCGATCATTAAAGAGGTGATTAAGAAGGTGATTCCCGAAGAGATGATCGACGGCGATACCCGGTTTTTTATCAACCCGACGGGCCGGTTTGTCGTGGGCGGGCCCATGGGGGATTGCGGGGTGACCGGACGGAAGATCATTGTGGATACCTATGGCGGCCAGGGCAGTCACGGGGGCGGGTGCTTTTCCGGGAAAGATCCGTCAAAGGTGGACAGATCCGCCTCTTACATGGGCCGTTATGTGGCAAAAAATATCGTTGCCTCGGGCATTGCGGACAAATGCGAAGTCCAGGTGGCCTATGCCATTGGCGTGGCCGAGCCGGTCTCCTTTCTTGTCGATTTTATGGGAACCGGGAAGATCAGCGAATCAAAGGCGGTTGAGATTGTGAAAGAGGTGTTTGATCTGAGGCCGGCCGCCATTATTGAGACCCTGGATCTGAAGCGGCCCATTTACAGAAAGACATCCTCTTACGGACATTTCGGAAGAAAGGATCCGGATTTTTACTGGGAGCGGACCGACAAAGCCGGGCAGATAAAAGAACTGGCCGGTATATAGGCGGCATTGATTCATGCGGTATTTTTTTATAAAGGAGGGTTCAAATGTTAGAACCGGGAATAAATACAGATATAATCGAACTTAACCTTGATTTAAAATACAAGGTCAAAGATATCTCCCTTGCGGAAGAGGGACACAAAGACATGCAACTGTCTGAAAAGGAGATGCCCGGGCTGATGGCGATCCGGGAAAAGTACGGCCCTGAAAAACCGTTAAAAGGGCTTAAGATTATGGGCAGTCTTCATATGACCGTCCAGACGGCCATGCTCATTGACACCCTCTATGAACTGGGTGCGGACATCCGGTGGGCGTCGTGCAATATTTTTTCCACCCAGGATCATGCCGCCGCCGCAATTGCCGATAAGGGATCTGCCGCCGTCTTCGCCTGGAAAGGGGAGACGCTGGAAGAGTTCTGGTGGTGCACGGAACAGGCATTGCTCTGGCCGGACGGGTCCGGCCCGGACCTGATTGTGGATGATGGGGGAGATGCCACCCTCTATGTCCACCAGGGGGTAAAGCTTGAGAAAGATCCGTCTCTGCTGAAAGGTGAAACGCACAGCCTGGATGAAAAATGTCTCATGGACAGGATGGCCGTCAGTGTAAAAAGGCATCCCAATCGCTGGACCGGGATCGCCGAAAAGATCCGGGGGGTATCAGAGGAGACCACCACCGGGGTCCACCGCCTTTACCAGCTGGCTGAAAAAAACGAATTGCTTTTCCCGGCCATCAATGTGAATGATGCGGTAACCAAATCGAAGTTTGACAACCTCTACGGCTGCCGGGAATCCCTGGCCGACGGCATCAAGCGGGCCACCGATGTCATGCTCGCCGGGAAAACGGTTGTTGTGGCGGGATACGGCGATGTGGGCAAGGGATGTGCCGCCTCAATGAAAGGGTATGGCGCCATTGTCTGGGTGACGGAGATTGATCCGATCTGTGCGCTCCAGGCCGCCATGGAAGGGTACCGGGTGGTTACCATGGAGGAAGCCGCGCCCCATGGGGATATTTTTGTGACAGCTACGGGCAATTACCACGTCATCACCGGTAAACACATGGAGCAGATGAAGGATGAATCGATTATCTGCAATATCGGTCATTTTGACAATGAAATCGAGATGAGTTATCTGGACGGCAACCCCAAGGCAAAACGGATCACTATCCGGCCGCAGGTGGATAAATGGACGCTTGAATCCGGCCGCTCCGTTATTGTGCTTGCCGAAGGACGCCTGGTCAATCTGGGGTGTGCCACCGGCCATCCCAGCTTTGTAATGAGCAATAGTTTTTCCAACCAGACCCTTGCCCAGATCAAACTTGCCCAGGAAGACCTTGAGACAAAAGTGTATACCTTGCCCAAGGAACTGGATGAAGAAGTGGCAAGGCTCCATTTGAAAAACCTGTCCGTTAACTTGACTCAGCTCACCTCTGAACAGGCCGATTACCTGGGTGTTCCGGTGAACGGCCCGTTTAAACCGGATCATTATAAATACTGATAATCCTGGTTTGCTCCCCTTCAAATCAACGGTGATTCATGGGGTTCAGATTTTTAAACCGGAAGTAAAGAATGAATAAATGATTAAAAACAGCATGTTGTTTAACAGCATGCTGTTTTTTAATTTTTCGGGTTCAAAATTTTGAACTTTTTAAAAGTGAGACAATTAAAAACAAGAGAATACCGTCCTTTCTGTTTTGCCCGTGAAAATGGTAATCAATTGAAAAATAAGGACTTTTTTTATTGTTTAGAATTTTATGTTTTTTGGCACATAAATTGCTTTTAAAATACGTAAGAAAAAGATAATTTTTTCATCTTTTTTTCCTTTTCTAAAAACAGCTGCTTGGCCAAGCGGCTGTTTTTAGTTTTACAGCCGCCTGTTGAACCGACCTGCCCAAATCCACCATCCAATTTTTGTTTCGCTTGTGGGCCATGGGTTGCACCGCCTCTGTGGCCACCATACGGTGCCGGATGCAAGGCGGCAAGGCGTGACGA
>JANQML010000401.1 GCA_028280105.1 Desulfobacula sp.
CAGTTCAGATGATTTTAATGCCCGGATTTCAACATCGTCTTCACCCAGGTAGTACCGCAGCAGGTCGGCACATCCCTGGGCTGCGATTCCGGCGGTCCCCTGTCCGATGAAGCAGACTCTCTTTATTTTTTTACTCTTAAATTCTTTTTCAAGAGTGGCCGGGACAGCGGATTCATCCAGATGAACGGTTAAAAGGGCGGTATCCCCTGATTTTTTGAATTTGTTTTCAAGGGTTTTTTCAACCGAATCCGGAGATTCGGAGATCTCTTTGAGAAAATAGTGCGGATAATCCTGGCGGTCAATGTCCCGGGATGTGATTTGACTGGAGAGAACCTGGTCCGGAGAAATTTCAATGGGTGAGTTGTCATAATAAACCGATCGGATACCCAGGACCCCGCCTTCGGAGCCCTGATCCAGAATCACTATCTGACCTTTGTCCTCCCCGTTGAGCTTGATGTAGTCCTGGGTTTCCTCCACCACCCCGTACAATTCTGAGGCGGCAATATAGTGATCCTGGGCGATCCCCACAAAAATGGCCTGACCGCTGCCTTTCTGGGCCAGAAAGAGTTTGCCGGGAGCCAGGTTGCTGTGCATACTGATGGCATGGGAACCTTCAAAATCATTGACTGCCAGCCGGAATGCTTCCTGAACCGGGTGGTTGAGTTTCAGGTAGTGTTCGATTTGCAAGGGGATGAGTTTGGTATCTGTGTTGATATCCTCATGAATTTTATCATACCGGGCCTCGTACTCTGTTTTCAGTTCCAGGTAATTGTCAATATCCCCGTTCAGACAAACGTGAATAATACCGCTTTTTCCTATTTCGTGATCAGTGGGAGTATTGTCCACCGGGTGGCAGTTGGCAACCGTGATGTCTCCCACGGACGCCCATCTCGTATGAGCGGAAACCGAATGGTTGATAAAACGGTACCCGCACAGCAACTGGAGCATGAGATCGTTTTTGATCTGGCTTCGGATAAAACTGACATTGTCGCCCAGTGCCCCGATTTCAGCGGCAAATTTATAGGCAAAGGAGATGCTGACCAGGTGTTCCCCGTTTTCAGGGTGGGTATCATTGATGGTGATGCTGTTGTTGGTAAGAACCAGGTGGTTGGTTCGCTGTTTAAGCCGTTCGGACAGACCGGCCTTGATCAGCCCGGTTCTGAAGTTTTCAAACTCCTCCTTGGTAAAGCTGAACAGGACAGAGATGCCGGACGAGTCCCGCCCCCGGACTTCAAGCCGGTCAATTGAATTGAGCACGGCATTGATTCGTTTAAAAACGGCCAGTCCGTTTTTATTCTCCGATGTTTCAAGCCCCATGGAAAGATCGCCGATGACGGCAATGTTTTTTATGATCTCTTTTTCAAGGCACCAGAGGCTGTCCAGAAGTTTTTCGATTCGAGACGATACGATTTCCACCTCTCTGGCAGAGAGGGTTGCCGTAATCTGTTTGGCCATTCTGCGTTCCCTGTCTATCAATTCTTTCATCCGGTCAATGAGTGATCTCAACGCCTGCTGTTTGTCTGGATTGAAAAAAAGGTCTGCAAAGCACTCTTCGGTTTTAATGCCCTGGCAGGTATTGAACAGCTCGTTCAATACATCGTCGCCGCCAAGGAAATCCGTTTCGATATCCAGGGCTTTTTCCCCCAGTCCGACGGTATTTAATTTATTTAGAATATGGTCAAGCCGTTGGGGGTCGAAACCGGAATCCGTCTCCCGGCCCTTAAATGCAACAAGGGCTGAGATACCGCAAAAGAACGTATGGGGACGGTTGGGAAAAAAGATAATTGAATTTTCTCTGGCAGAGCTTAAATCGGTTCCAAATCCCAGGTGAAGGGCTTTTATCTTTTGAAGTATTTTTGAAAAAAGAGACGTGGGACGAGTCATGGTTTCCTCCATAATCTAACAATTATAACCGGATTATAATATAAATGGATTACAATTGAGCCGTTTGTTCATCCGGCTTAAAATACCGTTTTAAAATTAATTTTGCATAGGTACTTGCCCGGGTGCCGATATATTTTCTATGGCCCACCACAACGGATACGGCAATCTTTTTTCGGGTTTCCTTCTCTTTTCCAAACCCGGTGAACCAGTCATACCTTACCGTGTGTTCCTTGTTGTACAAAGAGCCTGTTTTACCACCGATCAACAGGCGGGAGAGAACCTTATCCTTTGAGGCACCCCGAAATGATTTTTTGGCGGTCCCCCGGGTGACCGTTTTTTGCATCAACGTCATCATGGTTGATGCGGTTTCCGGCTGAATTGCCGTCGTATATGTCGTTTTTTTGTTTTGATAGATGAGTTTGCCATCGGCATCGGTCACGTGGTCGATAATGCTGGGGACCATAACCCGGCCGGAGTTGATCACGGCAGACGTCATCATGGCTCCGAATACCGGGGAGATCGTCGTATCCGTATTAAACCCGCTCCCCAGTTCGGCCAGGTGATACTTGTTCTCTCTGGTGAAAAAAATGCCTGAGAAAAAAGGCAGTTCCGTCTCTATCTGCCGGTTGAATCCAAATGCCTGCGCATATGCCTCCAATGCATCTTTACCCAGCTTATTCTGACCCAGCTTACCAAAGACCGGGTTGATGGATTCTGCAAATGCACGGGCAAAGGATATTTTGTATGAATACTTATTGATCACGTCTTTTAGCTGCCGTTTATACAGGGTGTATTTATTGCCGTTAAAGTGCAGCTGGGTGTCTGGGTTGTATCCAAGGGTTTCAACGGCAGCTGCGGCAGTGACGATTTTAAAGATGCTGGCGGCCGGGTAGTCGGACTCAATACAGGGATTTGTGTTGTCATCTGCCAGGTCAAAACCGGTCATGGCCAGAATTTTCCCGGTATCCGCCTCCATGACCACAAGGGCAATTCTCTGGGGTTTTCCCCGGTCTAACTTTCTCAGCCGTTTCAATAGGGAGAGCAAATACTCCTGGAGATCGATATCGATGGTGGTGGTCACTTTATAACTGTGATCAGCCGTATCCACAAAATAGATGTTTTGATCCGAGCGAACCAGATCGGCAGGATCAATAATCGGTGCCAGCTGCTCTTTTGACAACTGCAAAGGCGGTTTTACCGGCTCGGGGGTGTCAGGCGTCTGATCCGGCGGTTTGATGATTGTTCGAAGAATCGGGTCTTCCCGGCCGGTTACTTTTAATGCAATCAGTGAAATCATCAGAAGACACAGGCAAAGACCGATAGCGGTCTTTATTGCCGTTATAAACCGTTTTTGCCGCCTCTTTTTTTTAATATACCCGGATTGGAATTGCCGCCAGGAGTTGTCATTTCTTAAATCATTCAATTCTTATATTCCTTGACACCTATGTTAACTGCGTTCAAACACCAGGGCTGTTCTGCCGTAAAACCAAAAGAAGCTTTTTTGTAAAAGGCCTCACGTGAATAGCGGCAGAATCCGTAGCAGCCGGTTCAACCGGCCCGCATCAAACCTTTTACGCTTCAAAAAAAGCGCCTGGCCGTTTCCTGAAGGGGAATCCCGGGTGGTCTATTTGACGGCACTTCCCGGTTTCACGGCCGTCTGTGCGGTTTGATCAAAACCGGATAATACCAGGCCCTTTTTATGGCCGGCAGCCAGAACCATGCCCTGGGAGACTTCTCCCATCAGTTTTGCCTCTTTTAAATTGGCCACGACAATGACCTGTTTTCCAATAATTGTCTCCGGGGAATACTCTTTTGCAATGCCGGCAACGATCTGGCGGGTTTCCGCTCCCAGATCCACTTTAAGCTTCAATAATTTGTTTGATTTTTTAATTCTTTCAGCCTCAAGAACTGTGCCGGCCCGAAGATCGATTTTCATAAAATCATCAATGGTAATCGGTTCTTTTAAGGCGGGTTTAAATGGTTTGGCAGGGGGCTTGTTTTCGTTGGCATTCAATTTGGAAACATCGATTCTCGGGAAGAGCAGATCCGGTTTTTCCACATATTTGCCCGGCGTCATCCGCCCCCAGGCACCCGTCTCGTCAAGGGTGTAAAATTGATTATCCGGTTTCTCAATGCCCATGGTCTGCTGCATCTTTTGAGCGGTTCCGGGCATGACCGGGTAAATCAAACAGGAGACCACCCGCAGCCCTTCGATCAGGTTGTACATCACCGTTTCCAGCATCGCGGTGCCAGCCTCGTCCTTTGCCAGGGTCCAGGGCTCATGGGTATCAATATACTTGTTCATCAAAGAGATCAGTTTCCAGACCTCACCCAGTCCTTTGTGGAACTGGCAGAGGTTCATGGCAGAAGAAAATACTTCAATGGTCTGCTGAGCCGCCGGTTCAAGACTTAAATTCTTTTCCGCCTCTATGTCGGGGTCGGGTGCCTTTATTTCTCCCTTGAAATACCGGTGGGTCATGGAAAGCACCCGGGAAAACAGATTTCCCAGATCATTGGCAAGATCGGAGTTGATTCTCGATACAAGGATATCTTCGGTAAAATTGGCATCCAGTCCAAATACCATTTCCCGCATCAGAAAATATCGAAATGCATCCACCCCGTATGTCTGCGTTACCTGTAGCGGATCGGTGACATTGCCGATACTTTTTGACATTTTGCTGCCCGCTACGTTCCAGAAACCGTGAACATTCAGACCGTTATACAATTCCATGCCCGCAGCCTTGAGCATGATGGGCCAATAGATGCCGTGGGGTTTGATAATATCTTTGGCAACAAAATGCCGGGCGGTGGGCCAGAAATGCTTAAATCTGTCTCCATCCGGATACCCCAGGGCCGAGACATAATTGACCAGTGCGTCAAACCAGACATAGGTGACATAGTCTTCGTCAAAGGGCAGTGTGATCCCCCAGGTCAGGCGGGTTTTGGGCCGCGAGATGCACAGATCCTCCAGCGGTTCTCTTAAGAAGGACAGGATTTCATTTTTATACTGTTCCGGCCGGATAAAATCCGGATTGGATTTGATATGATCGATCAGCCAGTCCTGATATTTGCTCATCTTAAAAAAATAGTTGGATTCCTTGATCACCTCGGGTACGGTCCCGTGGTCCGGGCATTTGCCGTCTTTGAGTTCTCTTTCCTGATAGAACCGTTCGCACCCGAAACAATAGATCCCCTCATAGGATGAGAAGTAGATATCACCGGAATCATGAATTTTTGACAGGATTTGCCGGACCACGGCGATGTGGTCGGGATCGGTTGTCCGGATAAAGTGATTGTTGGATATGTTGAGCACGGGCAGCAGGTCCCGGAATAACCGGGATATTTTATCGGCATAGGCTTTGGGGGTGGTTTCCTGTTTCTCGGCCGCCTGAACGATTTTATCCCCATGTTCATCCGTACCCGTGAGAAAAAAGGTCTCGTGATTGTCCATCTGTTTAAAACGGGTCGCAACATCAACGGCAATGGAGGTGTATGCATGGCCCAGATGGGGCTGGGCATTGACATAGTAAATGGGCGTTGTATAAAATTGATAGTCGGGTGTCATCTTTTAGCCGGTCCTGTTTTTTGAGATTTTGATTTTTTAAATTTCCGGGTTGTTTTTTCAACTTCAGTACCATCATCCATTCGTACGGTAAATGTCTCTTTTAAAACATTCAGGCGGACCACTTTTCCGGTGCCTTCCTCAATGGTGATTTTTTTCCCCGGCTTGGGCATTTTCCGTTTCAAGCATTTGTATGTTTCGTTTTCAAAGTTCAAGCAGCACATGAGCCGGCCGCAGACCCCGGATATTTTAGTCGGGTTTAAAGACAGGCCCTGTTCTTTGGCCATTTTGATGGAGACCGGTTCAAAGGTATGTATAAACGATGAACAGCAGAGTTCACGTCCGCATTTTCCCAATCCGCCGCAATGTTTGGATAGATTTCGGATGCCCACCTGCCGCATTTCAATCCGGATGCTGAATTCCTTGACCAAAAGCTTGATCAGTTCCCTGAAATCGATGCGCCCGTCCGCCGTATAAAAAAATGTCAGTTTATTGCGGTCAAAGGTTGATTCCACATTAAAAAGATTCATTAAAAGGCCCAGGTCGTTGATACAGGTAATGCAAAAATCAAATGCTTTTTTTTCCAGGGCTTTGAGTTCTTCTCTCTTTTTAAAATCAGCCGGGGTTGCCACTCTGACAATCTGCTTTAATTTTTTTTCCGTGTTGTCGATTTCAAACGGTGGTACGGCAATCCGGCCGAAACCCAGGCCCTGTTCCGTCTCGACAATGACCGGGTCTCCTTCTTTTAAAACAAAGGCGCTGCTTTTAAAATCATAAATTTTTCCGGCTGTTTTAAATTTAACACCAGCAACTTTAATCATGGCATACTATTTCCTTTATTGCAGGTCAGTATAAGAAAGAACCGGTCCAGGGTTAATCTTATATTTGCATTGGATATCAGCCTTTTTTCCGTTTCAAAAAGTTCTGACAGCCACTTAAAATAAGTTTCATATTCGACCTGACAATTAATATCTGCAAAAGTATCATAAAAATCAAGGTTAACTATTTTTTCAGGAGAGACCCCAAAGACAAGCAGGTCCCTGAAAAACGTTTTCATCACGGCAAGGGTATCATCAATCAGTCCGGGAGTCATGTTTAGTTTTTGTGATATTTCCAACCCGGTTCTGATATCTGCCGTATCCGGTCGGGTCAACCGTGAAAGCCCGGTCAGGATCCATTGGCGGCGTTTTATCCAGTCAACGCTGTCGGCAGATCCGGGAACGGATTCTTTATCCAAAAACAGCAATGCCTTTTTAAGGTCGGCGTTTGTTGTTACCGATACGATGTGGGCCAGGCCGGGATCAACATCATGAAAGCGGGTCAAATAATCTGCAACCATTTTTTCAGTCAACGGCCTGAATCTGATTTTACGGCACCTGGAAAGAATGGTCGGCAGCAACCGGTTTTTTTTTTGAGCGAAGAGAAGAAAAACGGTTCTGTCCGGCGGTTCCTCCAATAGCTTGAGCAGGCCGTTTTGGGCCTGTTGATTCATCAGGTCGGCATCGTCGATCATCACCACCCGGACCTTTGCTTCATTGGCTTTAATGGAGATCGTTTGCCCCATCTGCCTTATCTGAGAGATGGTAATGTTTTTTTTACCCTCAGGCAAACCGATGTAATGGATATCCGGATGCAATCGTTCATCAATTTTTTTGCAGGACCGGCATTGGTTGCACGGCTCTGATTCCTGACCATGACAATTGATACCTTTGGCAAAAAAAAATGCCGCTTCTTTTCTGCGGGTGTTTGCTCTGCCGTAGAAAAGAAGGGCATTGGGTATTCTTTTTGTTCTCAGGACCGCTCTTAGCTCAGAAAAGGCGCGGGTGTTGAATTGTATTTGATCAAAATCAGACATAATTTGATCAATCACTGCCGGCTAATAGTCCACCCGCTCCTTCAACTCTTTTCCGCATTTGAAAAAGGGCAGTCTTTTGGGGGGGATGGTTACTTTTTGACCGGTTTTGGGGTTTCGCCCGGTATAACTTTTATACTCTTTGATGTGAAAACTGCAAAACCCTCTTATTTCAACCCGTTCCCCTTTTTTAAAAGAATCAGACAGGGAATCAAAAAAGATTTTAATTACTTCGGCGGCTTGGGATTTGCTCAGGTTTGCTCTCTCTTTTAACGTCGATATTAGCTCAAGTTTATTCATGCTTCCTCTTTAAATTGAATGACAACACGTCCTTTAAAATTTCTATAGGTTTAAAGAATATCGGATAAAAAGTCAAGGAGTTATACCGACAAGCCGGGAAGTTTTTCCACATTCTCTTCATCCACATCAACACCTGCATATTGACCGAGCACATCGATTTTTATCACCACCCGGCCTTTGCCTTTATAACGGGTGAATTCCCCTTTTATTCCGGCCATGGGGCCTTCCAGTATCATAACCGGATCTCCTTTTTTCAACCGGATGCTGGCACCGGTTACCAGGTCTGCACCGGCACCGGTTAAAATCCTTAACGATTCAATCTGTCCCTCAGGTACGGGTACGGGCCCGGCCTGATTTCCCAGCAGGCGAACCGCACCGGTTGTTTTTAATATGCTCAACTGATGGGACGGGTCCGGAAGCGTCTTTACGAATAGATACCCCGGGAACAACGGTACCTCAATCATCAGGTTTCTGTCTTTGCGGCGACTTCGTTTTTTGGTTCTGGGCAGAAACACATCAAATCGTTTTTTTGCAATACTGTCGCAAACGGTGTTTTCAAAGTTGCTCCGCGTCAGCAAAGCAAACCAGTTTTCAAGATCTGTCATTTGGTTCCAAATGCTCCGATACCGACAAGGTTGATGAGAAAGGCGATGCTGGTTTCGTTATTGGATTCTTCAAAAAAGAGGTTAAACCACCAGCATGCTTTTTTATATGAAAATCCGGCCCGGGTTTCAACGGTTTTATCGTCCATTAGATTTTTTTCAACCGAATAATAACAGGAGAGCCGGTCATTGATCCGGATGTCGACTTTGCCGTACAAAGATTCAGACAGGTCCCGTTCATACCGGTATTCGGTTCTAAGAGAGTCCCCTCTGTAATCTCTGATGGTGCTGCCCACATTAAATAAGGTAAACTCGTTGGAATTGGGAGACCAGTCAATCTCTGAGTCGAGGGTCAAAAAATTTCCGGGATTGAACTCGATCTCCAACGAAAGGTCTGAAAACGGATCCGGCAGGTTGTCTCTTTCTCTTTTTATATCATAACTTTGAGAGAACTTGACATATGCTATTTCTCTATAAAAAGCTGACGTTTCCCCCTGGGGGGTGGTTCGGTTTTTCCGGGTGATAAAACGATTGGTTATCGACCAGGTCAAACGGTTTTCTTCCTCGATTCTATCGGTGTCGTCAAAAAAAGGCAGGGTATCCTGGCCGGTGTAAGGGGTAAAGGCATAGGTCAGTTCCGGGGTGATCTCATGTTTGATTTTTTCGGCAAACGCGTTTGCAGTGTCGAAAATTTTGATGACTTTTGAGGATAAAACCGCCTCCATGTCATAGAGTTCTCTTGTTCTGAAACTCTCTGAGTTCCCTTCTGAATCTGTAAAATCGCTGGTGTAATAAATGGTTTCTCTCAGACCCAACGAAGGTTCAAACGTAAAAAAACGGCCCAGTTTCAACGGGGTTGAAAAACGGGGATAAAGGTCGGTTCTTTGGCCTTTGACAAGGGTTGATGTGGTCTCTTTCCGGTAAAACGAGGTATGTTCGGTTTCAAGGGAGTAATAGAACGGAAAGGTTCCCAGCCTCTGTTTGGCTACGTCAAACCGAAAGCTGGGAAGTGTTTGCAGGGTTGTATCCGCCATATCTGCCCGTCTGGCTCTTACATCGTCAAACCAGATGCCATCCATTTTAAACGAATAATTAGACCAGGACTTAGTCAGTGATAACGTGTTTTTTCGGGTAAAGTCGTCGTATTCATCCAGACTTCGCCCATGGACGGCTTCAAAATATTCTTTGGTTTCATCATACCCTGTAAATCCGTCCCTGAATTCATGCAGGTAATCTTCATCGCTGACCACATCAATATCCAGTTTTGCAGTAAACCCGTTGGGCAACTGCTGATCGTTTTTCATCCGAAACCAGAACCGATCGGTGTTGGTCCGCTGCGGGGTGGCATCAAACCGGTAGTCTATCGTTGCATCTGTCCCGTCGTCTATTTTTTCATCTTCAAGTATGTCCAGGTGGATACTGCCTTTTGATCGGTTATTGACCATATACCGGTATTCGGCTCCGACCTTCATTCCCCGCTCTGACATGTAATTGGCATAAAATGTGGCATCGGTATCCCGTGAAATCGCCCAGAAAAGTGGTTGTTCATATTCAACGCCTTTCCGGTCCGAGGAGGAGACCCTTGGAATAAGCAGCCCTGTCTGGCGCTTGGTCCTTGCCGGAAAAATCAGGTAAGGACTGTATAACACCGGGGCGTTTTTTGCCCACAACACCGTGTGGCTGGCTTTGCCGTACCCCTCAATGCTCACGCTGATCTCCTTGGCTGAAATTTTCCAGTCCGGCACATCCCCGGAACAGGATGTGATGGAACCTTTGTCCGCACTGTAGGAAAATTTACCCGTTTTTTTAATATTTTCACCAACAATATGAAAATTGCTCTCTTCAATGAAAATACTGCCTTTCCTGATGGAGCCGGTTTCCGTTGCCAGGTTGATCTGCATGGCATCACATTTGATGGAATCTTTGCCTGAGATCAACAATACGTCTCCCCGGGCAAACGCATCCTTTGTCTGGTTTGAAAATTCCACGTAATCGGCTTCAAGGCGGGTTTTACCGCCGGTGATGACGACATCATCCTCGGCAATATAGAGTTGGCGTTTGCTGTCAAAGGTGACAACCTGTGCAGAAATTTGCCAGGAGGTCTCTTCCGGATTATCAATGCCCGTTGCAGTGACAACCCCGGTCAGAGCCAAATGGAGAATTAAAAAAACAAAACCGTGCAGAAACAGCCGGCCTTTTTTCTGTGACAGACAGGACATCTTTGGTTTCCATTAAAAATTGCACATCAGTTAAAATTACTGTATAAAGCCATTTAATAATTTAAAAGTCAACCCTGCATTGGATAAAAGCAACGATGGGCGGCTAAACCGGCGGATCGGCTCCGGACTGTAAAAAGGCGAACCAAATGACACATTCAATTATCGATGCCATCGGCAATACCCCGTTAGTGGAAATTCGGCACATGAATCCGGTCAAAGGGGTTACGCTTTACGCCAAACTGGAATATTTGAATCCGGGCGGTTCCATAAAAGACCGGGCTGCCCTCTATATGATAACCGAGGCTGAAAAATCGGGATTACTGACCAAGGATAAGGTCGTGATTGAAGCCACCAGCGGGAATACCGGTATCGGACTTGCGATGATCTGTGCGGTAAAAGGGTATGAGATCGCATTGACCATGGCGGAGAATGCGAGCCGGGAGCGCAAAAGTATTCTTCGGGCAAGAGGGGCTCAACTGATTCTGACCCCCAAGCATCTGGGATCTGACGGGGCCATTGAAGAAGCCTATCGCCTTGCAAGAGAGTATCCGGAAAGATATTTTTTGACAGACCAGTATAATAATGAAGGCAACTGGAAATCCCATTATCACACCACCGCACCTGAGATTTTGGAACAGACAGATGGCCGGGTCACCAGTGTGGTGGCCACACTGGGGACCAGCGGTACCCTGATGGGATTATCCAGGCGATTAAAGGAAGAAAACGAACAGATTCGGATCATCTGTGCCGAACCCCATCCGGGACACAAAATCCAGGGCCTTAAAAATATGAAAGAGTCCTATACCCCCGGGATTATGGATAAAAACCGGCTGGACGAGAAGATAAATATTGATGATGAATCCGCCTTTGAAACCGCCCGGCAACTGGCATCCCGGGAGGGACTCTTTGTGGGGATGAGTTCCGGTGCGGCCATGGCTGCGGCCATCCGGGAGGCAAAAAAAATACAAAAGGGAGTGGTCGTGGCCATTCTTCCCGACAGCGGGGAACGATATCTCTCCACTCCGCTCTTCTCCGTTGGAAAACCGCTGCCCCTGACGCTTTACAATACGGTGACAAAAACCAAAACCCGGTTTAACCCCATTGAAAAGGATAAGGTTTCCATCTATACCTGCGGCCCCACCGTCCATCAGCGGTTGAATATCGGTCAGTTCAGGCGGTACGCGTTTACGGATCTTTTAATCCGGTATATCGAGTATCATCAGATCCGCGTCAACCATATCGTGAATATAACGGATTATGATGACCGGACCATTCAGGGGGCTGCAGCGGCCGGTCAATCCCTGTCCGATTTTACAAACAATCACCTGGCACAGTTTAAAACAGACCTGGCCCATCTGGGAATCCGGGTGGCGGACGCCTATCCAAAGGTGTCTGAACACTTTGACGAGATGACTGAAGTGGCCCGGCAGCTCCAGGTTCGAAATCATGCCTATGAAAAATTGCATTCTCTCTATTTTGATATCTCAAGCCTGCCGGAATACGGGGGAGTGTCCGGCATTGATCTGGATAAAATTAAAGTCGGTGCAACCGTTGACCTGGATGAATATGAGAAAAATAATCCAAAGGATTTCACCCTGTTCAAACGGGTGACGCTTTCCGAACTTAAACGCGGGGTCGGAATTAAAACGCAGTGGGGAAATGTCCGGCCGTCCCTGCATCTGCAGTGTGCGGCCATTGCCATGAAATACTTGGGGAACCATTTTGACATACAGACCGGATCCAGAGAGCTTGTTTTTCCCCATCACGAGAATGAAGTGGCTATTGCAAAAGCGTCCGGTGATGCAAGTCTGGCCGGAATCTGGCTCCACTGTGACCCGGTAAGCTATGACGGCAGCCTGGGAGAGCGGGATTTGGAGTCAATCCGTCTGGATGATCTCACGGCCCGGGGCTGGGCTTACCAGACCATCCGATTCTGGCTGCTGTCCAACCATTATAGAAAACCCCTTGTTCTGTCCGAAGCGTCCCTGAGTCAGGCGCAAAACAGCCTGAATAAAATCAACCGGTGCCTGGAAATCCTCGGCAGTATAAAGACAGGGGCGGTTAAGTCCGGAGACGGATATGAGGATACCGATTCCCTGGCCTACGATATCCGGGATGAATTTATCCGGGCCATGGAAGACGACATGAAAATATCTGCGGTGATCTCCTCGCTTCTGGCCCATGTTAAATCGATTAACAGCCGGATCAGCAGGAATACGATTGACCGTGGCAATGCCGACAAACTCATTCAGTCGTTCATGGATATCAATTCGGTTCTCCAGGTATTCAGATTCGAGAAAAAAACGGAATATTCGCAAATCGTGCAGGATCTTATCAGGCAGCGGGAGGCGGCAAGAGCCAGAAACAACTGGAAAAAAGCGGATGGGATCCGGGACCGGTTGATTGCGATGGGTATCTGTGTCCAAGATAAAAAGGCAGAGGTATGAAATTAAAAAAAATATTTTTTCCATTTTCCCATATCACCGATCGGCAGACACATGCCATGCTCTCCTTTTTTCCTGAATTTGATTACCTATCGCTGGAATCTGATCTTGACGGTCAAGGCGCTGTTGTTCTGTTTCATGAAAGGGGAAGGATACATCCCTTATTTCCCGAACCCGAAGAGATGCAGACCATTGAACGGACCAGTTCGCAATACCTGGAATGGGCGGATATGCATCGGGGTAATGAGAGTAATCTTAAAACCTTATGGACGGACATACCGTATTTAAAAGATGATATGGATGTCGCGGGTATAAAATCCCGGTTACTCAACCCCCAGGCGGATGAAAACGATGATCCGGAAGCGTTCCCGTGGCAAAAGGCGCTTTTGTTCTTAAAAATGGCCCGGATCTGCGATGCTCAGCACGATTCAATCAACCAGCGGCTAAACACCATCGACCAGGCCCGGGATGATTTGATCACGGTATTGCGCGGTGATGGCGCCCTCTTTTCGAAACTGCCTGAATCAGCCGCCGAAGAAACGGATCCAGGGGATCGAATGACGGCCGAGAGGATCATGTTCTGGGCCGGATATATGGCTTATAAAAGAGTGTGGGAGCGTGAAAATACACCACCTTTGTTTGTTACAACCAGCCCGGCTGTTTTTGAGTCTCTTGAAGCCAATTGTAAAGATGTTATAAATCCCCTTGACATCAAACAGATAAAAGTGCATGAAAATGAATGTGAAAATCAAAACCAATGGCACCATCAGTTGAACCAACACATCGTGCGTGCCATTGAAGGGAATGAATGCCGGGAAACAGACCTGCCACGGGTTGACGATGAATGTGAACTCATGGCTCAGCTTAAGCTGGGACTTTTTTCCGGAGATAAGATAAACCGTTGCTTTAATATAAAGGCCGAGCAGATTCCGGTCTGCCTGGTTCGGTTAAAGTGACAAAAAACTTGCTTTAAATGTGATTCGTGTTATAAATGCGTTTTTTATACAAATAATATTAAAAAATGAGTTTATAATATTATATGTTAATTATTAAGGGAGGCTATTAAAATGGCATTTAATCCAATTGTGGACGAAGCAAAATGTGTGGGTTGCGAAGAGTGTGTGGACGTCTGTCCTGTCGAAGTGTTTGAAATGGAAGATGATAAATCCGTTGCTGTAAATGCTGAAGACTGCATGGGCTGCGAAAGCTGCGTGGAAGTCTGTGAAGAAGACGCTATCGTCATCGAAGAAGACTAAACCGGAACGTATACAAAATAAAAAAGAGCCGGATGGAACCCGTTCCATCCGGCTCTTTTTTATTTTTTTCAACCACTCGCCTATCTTCTGCCATGTTACAAAAAGAAGAGGCAAAAGAAAGGGGAGCGGGATGTTCATGGTTTGAGAACGTTGGTTTGTTTTGCGTGTGGTAATTTTTTTTATCAGTGTGTAAAAAAAACTGACACAAAAGACCTGGCTTGTCTTTTTGGTTATCTTTTTATATTATCCTTGGAATCAATCGGTTATGGGTTGAATAGTTTAAGGCTTTCTTCTGGCATGTATTTTGATAAAGTAGCAAAGGATGCAGCAAAGAGAATAAAGCCGTTAATAACTGATCGTAAAAGGTAGATGATGGAACAGATACCAGAAGATCGAAAGATATTTTACCAGGTATTAACAAGAAAGATAACAACCCTGATCATCATTGTTTCTTTTTTCCCTATGGTGCTCACAACCGGTGTTTTATTTTACCGGTTTAACCTGACATATACGGACAAGATTCAGGCGCACATATCCGAACTGATCCAGAAGCATACTCAGAATATTGACACGTTTTTAGCAGAGAAACTGGGCAATATTCGATATCTTGCCACTCTTTTTGACGACGAAAATGATGACCCGCACACTTTTTTACAAGAGAATTTAAACTTGTTAAAAGAAGAGTACGGGGATGTATTTACCGATCTGGGAATTGTCAATGAGGAGGGGATTCAGTTTGCGTATCAAGGTCCTTTTAACCTTGAAAACGCGAATTACTCCGGTGCAAAATGGTTTTTAGAGGCAAAGGAAAAACCTTACTATATCAGTGATGTGTTTGCCGGATTGAGAGGACACCCCCATTTCATCATTGCCGTGAAGGTCATATCCAACGGGTCGGATTATATATTGCGATCCACAATTAATTTTACCGCTTTTAATTCGTTGGTTGAAAGTATTCACATCGGTAAAACAGGCATTGCATTTATCATCAACGGCCAGGGAGAGTTGCAGACCAAAACCGACACCGGGCTTCACTCGTCAATTATCTCCCAAATATTAGAACCCGGCGGATTTGACAAAAATACCACCGTGTTTAAAAAGATCCGGGATGACTCCGGGCGTAAATATTTGTGCGTCACCGCCATGTTCAACAATATCGACTGGTTGATGGTTTTTCGGCAGGATATCAATGATGCGTTTCACGAGCTGAGAAAGACCCAGGTGCTTACATTGGCCATCTTTCTTTTAGGGTGTGTTGCCATTGTCTTTGTTGCCTTTGCGCTTCCCCGGAAAATAATAAGACTGCTTTCGAGTTCGGATCAAAAAAGCGAGGCCATGAACAAGCAGGTGGTTGAAAGCGGGAAGCTGGCAACCATTGGCGAACTGGCTGCAGGTATTGCCCATGAAATTAACAATCCCGTTGCGATCATGGTTGAAGAGGCCGGTTGGATCGGTGACCTGCTTGAGGAAGAGGAATTAAAAGAGTGTGATAACCTTGTTGAATTCAAGCGGGCACTGGCACAGATCAACACCCAGGGAAAACGGTGCAAGGAGATTACCCATAAACTTCTCAGCTTCGCACGTAAAACCGATTCCACGGTTAACGACGTTCAGATCAATGATGCGATTCATGAAATTGTTTTACTGACGGCACAAATGGCAAAATACAATAAGGTCAAAATAGAGACCCGTCTTAATGAGGGGATTCCCTATATCCGGATATCGCCGTCTGAATTGCAACAGGTGATCTTAAACCTGATCAACAACGCCATTGATGCCATGGAAAAAAACGGCGGGCTGATAATCATTGAGACCAAAGTCAGCCGCATTGAAAAAAATCATATTGTAATAACAATCGAAGACAACGGGCCGGGTATTCCAAAGGATAATCTTGCCAGAATATTTGATCCGTTTTTTACAACAAAAGCGGTGGGTAAAGGAACCGGGCTCGGACTCTCAATATGTTACGGTATCATTGAAAAAATGGGCGGTAAAATCGATGTTCACAGCCAGGTTGATGTGGGGACCAAATTCAGGATATGGATACCGTTTCAGGAAATGTTAAGCCAAGAGATGGACAAACAA
Organism: Desulfobacula sp.; assembly: GCA_028280105.1. Lineage (GTDB taxonomy): Bacteria > Desulfobacterota > Desulfobacteria > Desulfobacterales > Desulfobacteraceae > Desulfobacula. Next base: position 16,205 of record JANQML010000401.1, read on the forward strand.
ACCAATGAGTGAAACTTAATATGAGGAGACATATGATGAATCATGTCAAATTATTGCTCGTAGATGATGAAAAGGCCTTTCTTGATACCATCACGAAACGGATGGAGAAACGTCAGGTTGACGTTACTGCCGCGTATAGCGGACAAGAGGCGTTAGCCGTACTTGAAGAGAAAAAAAAAATGGAGGTGGTCATACTGGATGTAAAAATGCCGGGAATGGACGGCATGGAAACACTAAAGCAGATCAAAACCCGGTTCCCTCTGGTTGAGGTGATTATGCTCACCGGCCATGCCACTGTGGAAACGGCAATTGAAGGTATGAAAATGGGGGCGTTCGACTACCTGATGAAACCTTGTGATATTGATCAGCTGCTTGAAAAGGTCGAGGGCGCGGCTGAAAAAAAACAAAAGCACGAAGAAAAGATAATGGAAGCGCGGATGAAAGAAATCACCAATCAGCGCGTATAAATTAAAGAGAGTGGTCATGAAGAGTGCCAACACTGACAAAGAGCCGATAGATGTTCTGCTTGTGGATGATGAACAGGGCTACCTGAATGTTCTGTCCAACAGGCTTGCCCGGCGGTTTGTCAATGCAACTAAAGCGTTTAGCGGAACCCAGGCGATACAAATATTAAGAAAAAATGATTTTGATGTTGTGGTTCTGGATTTGAAAATGGAAGACATGGATGGTATTGAAGTGCTGAAAGTGATGAAGAAGATGGTTCCGGACCTGCCCGTTATCATATTAACCGGGCATGGTTCGCAAAAGGCGGCAGAAGACGGGATTGCGTCCGGTGCATTTGACTATCTGACCAAACCGTGTGAACTGCAGGAACTCTTGGATAAAATACAGGAAGCACATCGATTCCAGAAAAAAACAAAGGACTCTGTTTCTGATTTGAACAAAAAAGACGATAGCTGAGTGGTCAAGGAGAAAATATGTTTTACAAGACAAACGGATTTAAACTGTGTATGGCGATATTGCTGGGAATTATAGTCTTTTTATTGCCACGACCCGAAGGAACTAAATTTAAAATAACAGGTGATATTGATAACCTTCTATCAAAGGATGTAATAGAGCATTTTGATGTGGTCAGCACGAGTGATGCAGGTGGGGGATCCTATACTTTAAAAGCAAAAAACCCGGGTTCACCTGAAGCCAGTGTTCAGTTTTTAACGCAAAAGATAAAAGAGCTGAATCTTGAGGCGGTTGAGGCGGGATATGTTGACGGGCTCTCACCAAAGGCGAAACGGTTTCTTGCCATTCTTGTGGTCCTTATCGTATTATTCGTAGTTGAGCCTATTCCGCTGGAGATTACCGCGGCCTGTATCGGTGTCTCCCTTGTCCTGTTCCAGATTGCAGATGTCAAAACCGCATGGGCGCCGTATATGCACCCGGTGGTGATCTTTATCATGTGCTGCCTGATCTTTGCCATTGCCCTGGATAAGGCCGGGCTGACCAAACGGCTGGGTTACTACATTATCAGAAAGGCCGGAAACAGTGTCACCCGGTTTACATTTATTATTGCCATAGGGCTGGGTCTGGCTTCTTCGGTGATGCATGATGCGGCCGCCTGCGCCGTCGGAATCGTCACCATGCTGCCGCTGATGCGGGCGGTGGGGATCGAACCGTACAGCAACACAGCCAAGTTTATGATGCTCTCCTTACCCTTTGCTTGCTCCGCCGGCGGCATGGGATCATTGGTCGGTGGTGGCCGAAATATGGTTGCCGCTGCTTTTTTAAAGGAATTTACCGGTCTTGAAATTACGTTTTTCGATTGGATTCTGTACGCCATGCCCGCAGCCATTGTCACGGTTCCTGCCGCGGTTCTCGTCGTATACCTGGTATACCGGCCTGATCCCAAGTTCAAGCTGCCGGATTTTGATGAGGAACTGGGGCCGTTGACTAAGCTGGAAAAAAAGACCCTGGTGATTGTTGTTCTCTCTTTTGGGCTGTGGCTGACCAAAGGGATCCACGGAATGGACTATTCGGTGACCGGTATGCTTGGGGTCGCGGCGCTGGTTCTGTTCAAAGTGCTCCAGTGGCGGGATATCAATGAGGGGATGGAGTGGGGAACCGCTTTATTTATTTTCGGAGGCGGTATCTCCCTGGGTCTTGCCATGGGATATTCCGGTGCATCCGATTATTTTGCCCACCTGTTCTTCCCGTTGATCGAGGGAAAAGGCTGGCTGGTTCTGTTCATCGGCGTGGGGGTGTTTGGTGCCCTGGTCACCAATGCCATGGCCAATGTGGCCGCTGCCGCCCTTATTTTACCCATTGTCATTCCCATGGCCCAGCTTGAGGGTGTGGACCCCACGGTTCTGGCACTCTGCCTGGGTATGGCGACATCCTTTGCCCTGTTGCTGGTCATCGGATGCCCGCCCAATGCCATCGCATACAGTTACCGGTATTTTAAATCGTCTGACCTGACAAAAGTCGGTTTGGTTGCAACACCGATACTGCTCACGCTTCTGGTGATTGTGGTTGCTGTCTGGTGGAACATATTGGGATTAATATAAAAAGGATGGTACGATTCATTCCATGATGCCATTTGATGATAAAGAGATCCGTCTTCTTCTGGTGGACGATGAAGACGGATTCCGTTCGGCAATCGCAAAACGGTTGAAAAAGAGAGGATTTAATCCTGAAGAGGCATCAGACGGTGAAGCATGTCTTCAAATCCTCTCTCAAAAAAGAATGGATGTCATTGTTCTGGATGTCAATATGCCCGGTGTAAGCGGACTGGATATCCTGGCGCGCATTAAACAGTCGGATGAGAACACCCAGGTTATATTACTGACGGGTAATGCGGCGATTTCCGACGGGGTTGAAGGGATTAAAACAGGCGCGTTTGACTATTTAACCAAGCCGGTTGAGATTGATCATTTAACCAATAAAATCAGGCAGGCGTTTGAGATAATCCATCTGGAAATGGAGAACAGAGAAGAGCTTGAATACCGAGAAAAGCTTGAAAAAAAAATGATTGATGCAGAACGGCTGGTCTCCCTTGGGACGATGGCAACGGGTATTGCCCATGAAATTAACAACCCGCTGGCTATTATCAATGAAGCGGCCGGTTTCATGAAGGAGGTGGTCAATTCCCCTGAAATGGCGGCAAATCCCAAAAAGGCGTCCCTGGAACTGGGCATAGACAAGATTGAGAAAAGCATAAAAAGGGCCCGCAAAATCACTCACCAGCTTTTAGGATATGTCAAAAAGGAGGATTTCAAATTATCCCGGGTTGATTTAAAAGCGCTGTTGCACGAGACGCTCGGGCTCTTAAAAAAGGAGATAAAAGACAAAGAGATAGAGATCCTCTGGGAGATGGAAAAGGGTAAGAACATCCTCTGGAGTGACCCGTATCAGATTCGGCAGGTCCTTTTGAACCTGTTGAGCAATGCGGTTCATGCATTGGGGAAAAACGGTTTGATTACTTTGTCTTCAAAGGAGACGCCTTTGGATATCGTACTGGTTATTCAGGATAACGGTGCAGGTATACCAAAAGAAAACCTGGGCAGGATATTTGATCCGTTTTTTACAACCAAATCCTTTGATTCGGGAACCGGTCTGGGCCTATACGTTGTTCATAAGATTATTACGAATTTAGAAGGGGATATCGATGTGGAAAGCGTTCCGGGAGAAGGAACCTCTTTTATAATCAGGCTGCAGAAACAGGTTGAAAATAACATTTCCCAATAGGGAAGACTTTTTAAGTAACAACTTGTTACTTAAACGAATAAGCACAGCAGATAGCTGTGTCGTGTGTCAATAATTCAGATATTAAATAACACGTCAAGGAGAAGGACGTCATGATAAAAATACCGATAAAAGTGTTGATCGTCGATGATGAAAAAGATTTTGTTGAAATGTTTTCCATGCGGCTTGAGTCAGCCGGAGAAAAGGTCTGCACCGCATACAGCGGGAAAGAAGCGTTGGATATACTAAAGGATGTGAGCATTGACGTGGTCGTTTTAGATATCCGGATGCCCGGAATGGATGGTATCAGCACCTTAAAGCACATTAAGAGCCTCTATCCGCTGGTTGAAGTTATTTTGCTGACCGGACACGGATCAACCGAGACGGCTGTGGAGGGGATGAAGCTGGGTGCATTTGACTACCTGATGAAACCGGCTGATTTTAAAGATATAAAAGCAAAACTTGAAAAGGCCAGAGCCCGGAAAGATGAGCAGGAAGAACGAATTCGCCAGGCAGAGGTCAGACTTCTTTTACGCAGAAGCGGTGACTTTTAAAACCTGAGCCGACCAAATGAAAAGGCGTCAGGCCTGGGAAAAAACAGGCGTTCAAACGGCCTGGCCGATGATGTGCTCCACTGGTTTCCGTGAATCCGCTGCCTAAACAAACCCATATGAAAAAAGCGGTTACCCGCTTATGACGAGGCATCTGTCGTCTTTTGCAAGAACAAAAAAGAGAGTGACATTGCAAAAAGGCGTGATTAATGGTTGCCCCGGCAGCAATCTGTATCAATGAAGAAAGAAACCTTGGCGATTAGACGACGGCAATCAAGATGATTAAACGAGCTGGAATTCGACTGAGCCTGAAAAACAGGGTCTATCTTATCAATACCGTATTATTGTGTGTAACCGTCATCGGTGCCGGACTCATGATATGGTATACGTTTAAAACGGAAAAGCTTTTTCGAACCATCCTTGATAAAAATGTCGCCATTTATCAGACCGCCGAGTCTTTGAGCACATCCCTTGTCAGTCAAAAGGGATATGTTTCTTACTATCTGCTGGATGGGAACCCGGCATGGATCGAACAATACAATACTTACAAACGGTTATTTTCCAAACATCTGGCCACGGTAACATCTCTGATTGACGAGGAATGGGGAAAGAAGACAATCGCCCTGATCGAATCCAAATACGAACACTATATCTCAACCAAGGATAAGGTGCTGGACCTGTATAAAAAAGGAGAAAAGGATACCGGAGCGGTTTTACATAAAAATGTCCGTGTCCATTTTTCCAAAATCCTGGAACTCTGCGAAGAGATCAAGGCCTTTCATAAAGATGAGATCGACCAGGCAATAAACAAGAACAATCAGGCGTCGAGCCGGCTCAGATACATTGCCATTCTTGCGATTTTTACCGTTATTTTATTGAGTCTTTTAATTAACTTTATTTTTGCAAGACATATTTTGTGGCCGATCCGCCAGCTGGCTGAAAAGGCAGACCGGGAGGGCGGTGCCGGAGCCACAGGAAATGAGGTGACTGATTTAAAAAAAAGGGTAAACGGGTTGATCGAGAATGCAGAGCAAACCCATAAAGAACTGGCCCGGAGCCGTGAAACCCTTATGCAGTCGGAAAAAATGGCGCTTATCGGAAAACTGGCGGCCGGCACTGCTCACAGTATCAGAAATCCGCTGACTTCCGTTAAAATGAGGCTCTTTTCGCTAAACCGCTCCTGCCGGTTTACAAAAAATCAGCAGGAAGATTTTAATGTTATCTCAGGGGAAATAAAGCAGATCAACCGGATTGTACAAAATTTTTTGGAATTTGCCCGCCCGCCCAAGCTGAGAATGAAAAAAATGTCCCCTTCAACCGTTGTGGACAACGCACTTCATCTTCTGGATCAGCGCCTGCGGTCATACGGTGTTTCCACACGGATCATACGGAACCGGCACCTGGCGGAAACGTTCATCGATCCGGAACAGTTAAAAGAGGTGATTGTAAATATTATAATTAATGCATGCGAGGCGGTGACCCATAACGGCATTATTGTCATACATGAAGAAGAAAAACGGATCGGCCAGAAAAAACATGTCGATATTATAAAGATAACAGATGACGGGCCTGGAATTCCATCCGATATACAGGAAGACATTTTTACGCCCTTTTTTACAACCAAAGAAGAGGGGACCGGGTTGGGTTTGAGCATTGCATTCAATGTCGTTAACGAACATGGCGGCTGGCTGGATGTCTCCAGCCGCAAAGGTACGGGAACTTCTTTTGTCATAACGCTGCCTGTTAAGGATTCATAATATGAATACCATACTGGTTATTGATGATGATGATCAACTCAGGAAAAGTTTTTGTAAACTTTTAAAAGAGGAAAAATACGCCGTTTTCAGCGCGGCTTCCGGTGAGGCCGGTATCGAAATCGCAAAAGAGGTGACCCTGGATCTGGTGATTTTGGATATGCGGTTGCCCGGTATAAACGGCATTGAGACTTTTAAACGCATCAAACAGCTGGATTCTAAACTGCCGGTGATCATTGTTACCGCTTTCGGCACCACCCAAATTGCAATTGAAGCCACTAAAATGGGGGCTTACGATTATATATTAAAGCCGTTTGACATTCCTGAGATGCTCTCTCTTATTCAGCAGGCCATTGAAGCGGGGTATTCCATGAGGTCCCCGGTTACGGTGGATGCACTGCCTGAAAAACAATCCGGAGATGCCATCATCGGTCACAGCAAAAGTATGCAATTGGTTTACAAGTCCATCGGACGGGTTTCACAGTCCGATGCAACCGTCTTGATCCGGGGCGAATCCGGGACAGGAAAAGAACTGGTCGCAAGGGCTATTTATCAGCACGGCATCCGGTCTGATCAATCTTTTTTAATCATTAATTGTGTGGCTATTCCCGAGAATCTTCTGGAAAGCGAATTGTTCGGCTATGAAAAAGGAGCCTTTACCGGGGCAACCCAGAGACATATCGGAAAGATTGAACAGGCTCATGGCGGTACCGTCCTGTTAGACGAAATCGGGGATATGCCGTTAAACATTCAGGCAAAAATACTCCGGTTGCTGCAGGAGAAAAGCATTGAACGGCTTGGCGGAGACGAAACCATCCCGGTTGATGTCAGGATTATTGCGGCTACCAATAAAAATTTGGAAAAGGCCATTGAAGACGGACAGTTCCGGGAAGATCTCTATTTTCGGTTAAAGGTGGTAACGATTCAGCTGCCCCGGCTGAAAGACCGGAAAGAAGATATTGACGGCCTGGTTTCCTATTATCTGGTGAAGTATTCCAATGAGTTGAAAATTGAAAATCCGGGTATCCAGAAAGAGGCGTTGGACCTCCTTACCCGGTATTCATGGCCGGGAAATATAAGGGAGCTGTCCAACCTGCTTCATAAGGTTCTGATTTTTAACCGGGGGGCTCCCATTTCTCCGGCAGACCTGGATCCAAAAATTAATACAGACAAAAAGAGAGAAGATTTTAGTGAAGAAGCTGATTTTAATATCGTCGCAAAATGGATACGAAAACGATTATCCGATAAACCTGAAAGTAGCGGGCTAGATGATTTTGTAGACGGTATCGCAAAAATCGTCATCTCCGAGGCATTAAAGATAACAAACGGAAACCGGTCCCGTGCGGCAAAGCTGTTACGCGTTTCCAGACCGACGCTCCATTCTAAAATCGATAAATTTAACATCAAGATAAGAACGGAAATTTCAAAGTAATAAAAAAAGAAATATAAGCTTCCCGTTGCAAAACGCATAAAAATTTCATATTCAAGATAACAGGCTTGTGTCATTGTTTATTTCAAACGTGTTGGCAAAGCATTGACCCAAATCCACCATCAAATTTTTGTTTCGCATGTGGGTCATGGGTTGCACCGCCTCCCTGGCCACCGGCAAGGTGCCGGATGCAAGGCGGGACTTTGCCGGTGGATCAGGGTTGATACCCCGGAATATTGACATTCTGAACGGAAAGGGTATAAAAAAACGAATCTGCTGGGTATATGAGCACGTAGAAATAGACGTGTGAAATAATCATCATAATAAACAAGTATTCGAGAAAACAATGCTTCTAAATCTGATTCTTCAAAAATTAAAACAGGCGTTTACCGATCTTTTTCCAATTATTGTCGTTATTGCTTTTTTTCAGATTTTTGTTTTAAAACAACCCTTGCCACAGATGGGAGAGGTCATTTTCGGCGCACTTCTTGTGGTGACCGGTTTGAGTCTGTTTGTCCAGGGGCTGGAAATGGGCCTGTTTCCCATCGGCGAAGCAATGGCCCACGCACTGGCCAGAAAGGGCAGTCTGTTCTGGCTGCTGACCTTTGCCTTTGCCCTGGGGTTTTCCACCACCGTGGCGGAACCGGCTCTCATTGCAGTGGCCAAAGAGGCGGCAGAAATTGCCAGCCAGGGCGGCCTGATCTCTTCAAGCCAGGAATCTTTAACCGGTTATGCCCTTGGGCTTCGTATCTCCGTGGCGTTTTCCGTGGGGCTTGCCATTCTGATCGGTGTTTTGCGTATTCTCAAAGGCTGGCCTATCCATTATCTGATTATCAGCGGTTATGTTGTGGTTATGCTGATGACCATCATCGCCCCGAATGAAATCATCGGTATTGCCTATGATGCCGGCGGTGTTACCACATCCACCATAACCGTGCCCCTGGTTGCGGCTTTAGGGGTCGGCCTGGCCTCCTCTATCCGGGGCCGAAGCCCGCTTGTGGACGGATTCGGCCTGATTGCATTTGCGTCTCTTTTGCCCATGATCTTTGTTATGGGTTACGGGCTCATCATTTTTTAAAAGGGGGTGTTTATTGGATTTTATACATGATTTCAGCAGGATTCTGTTTGCCACCTGTCGAGATGTGCTCCCGATTCTCGGTCTGATTACCGGGTTTCAGCTTCTGGTACTCCGCCTTCCGATTCCCAATTTACGCCGTCTCATCGTCGGTGGTGTCTATGTCGTGATCGGGCTTGCCCTCTTTCTGGCCGGACTTGAAAGGGCATTGTTCCCCCTGGGAAATATCATGGCGACCCAACTATCCGACCCGAGCTTTATCTATGGCCCCGGAGTCGTGGTCACCCAGGCGGATTGGACATCCTATGGATGGGTCTACCTGTTTGCGGCAATGATCGGATTTGCAACCACCATTGCCGAACCGTCCCTTATCGCCGTCGCATTTAAAGCCAACGAGGTGTCAGCCGGGACAATCAGCCAATGGGGGTTGCGGATCACGGTAGCCATTGGGGTGGCTGTGGGCATCAGTCTCGGCACTTACCGTATTGTCACCGGCACACCGCTTTATCTGTATATCCTTGTCGGCTATATGATTGTTGTTGTACAGACCGTATTTGCTCCAAAAGATATTATTGCACTGGCATATGATTCAGGCGGCGTGACCACCTCAACGGTGACCGTTCCTCTGGTGGCTGCACTGGGTCTTGGTCTGGCAGCCACCGTGCCCGGACGAGACCCCGCATTGGACGGATTCGGCCTGATTGCATTTGCCAGTCTCTTTCCGATCATTGCCGTTATGGGGTATGCACAATTAATGCACTGGCTGTCCCATCGCCGAATTAAACATATGGAGAAAAAAAATGCGCTTTAAACTTATTTTAGCCTCGGTAAAAGCAGACATAACAGACAAGGTGATTGATGCCGCCAAAAATGACGGTGCCACCGGAGCAACCATTATACCGGCCAGAGGGACCGGCATTAAAGAGGCAAAGACTTTCTTCGGGCTGACACTTGAGGCTCAGACCGATATTATAATGTTCCTCATTGAAGAACATTTGGTGGGTAAGATATTGGAAACGATAGAAAAAGCCGGAGAATTTCATAAACCGGGCACGGGAATCGCTTTTGTCGTCCCGGTTGAACAGGTTGTCGGTCTTGAAAGTCAGATAGAAAAATTTGAAAAAGAGGTCCGGAAAAGCTATTTTTAACCAATCCTAATTTATCTATAGAGGAAAATCCGATTATGGAACGTGATAAAACTGCAATTGTTCGGGCAAAAGATGTGATGAGCAAAGGGATCATAACAATTGACGGTATGGCCACAGCCAAAGAGGCTGCCGCTAAAATGCGGTCTGAAAAAGTGGCGTCGCTCCTTGTGAAAAAAAGATATGAAGATGATGCCTGGGGCATGCTGGTTGTTCAGGATTTTATCAAAGGCGTGATCATGACCGGCCGGTCCCCGTCCGACGTTCATGTCTATGAAATCATGACCAAACCGGTTATCACCGTGCCGGGTGATATGGATATTCGTTATGTGGCCCGGCTGCTCTACAGGGCCAATATTCGCAGGGCACCGGTCGAGGAAGCAGGGCAGCTCATCGGAAATGTCTCTCTTTCCGCCTTGATTTTGGAGAATGATCTCTTCTAAAAACAGGGGCTCGATTTTGTGTGAACCCCTTTGGTCCGCAAGGGCGTGAACCGAGCGATTTATTTTTGAGGGGCTTTACGGGACAAATTGATAATGCTTATTTGGCCTCATCGGGAATTTCTATGACGGTTCCGGCCGGATGCTCTTTTACAACCGGCTTATACGCAAACGCTTTGATCTCTATCCGGGTTATGGATATCAGGCCTGATTTTCATCGGTTCAACAGCCAACTGATCATCCGTCGTGCTAGACATGGGCATGTCAGTGATGACCGGATTATTTGTTTCAATCTGTTTGCTTTTTTATGCAATGTTGGGGTGTATAATCCTTTTTTGGTGGCTGACCGGCATCACACGATAAAAATGCGGTGGATATGTTGAGTTATCTGCTTTTCATTCCGATCGGTTGATTCTCTTATATAAAAACCGGGTGTCTGACGATTTTCTGCTGTATGATATCTCCTGTTTTAAGAATTTTTTGCATTATATTGCAATTTAATATTTATAAAGGCATAATCAGACAATACTTAAAATTAGGTTGAGTAGGGCTTCGTCGGTTTATTTATTGTATATTTTTGCTGCAAAATTCAAATTGTTTTTGACAAGAGAGCGATCGGGGTCAGTATGAATCCGGATCAAATGCCTGCCTGCTTTTCTTATTGTGAGACGGCGTATCAAATTAAATCGTACAGGGTCGCAGACGCATCGTTGGGAGTCCGTCACCCATCGATCCGGACAACCCCTTGCCGGTCAGAAAATCCCGGGGACGGCCGTTTGGAATATGTTTCAGCGATATTTGAATTGACAGGTGAGACGAAAATCTTCGTATACGGCAAATTGACCGGTGGGTTGTAGGTTTTTTCCATGACGCTTATTTGCGAGGCATTTCTTATTATCATTAAACAGTTCTTTCTTCTCCTTGTTCTATTTATTCTCAGTGCATATACATTAACCGACGCCCGGGCGCAAACCGTTAAAGAGTATGCGGTTAAGGCTGCTTTTGTATTTAATTTTGCACGGTTTACCCAGTGGCCGGAATCGTCTTTTTCCGATGCCGATACCCCCTATCAGCTTTGCTTTGTCGGCAATGATGAGGTGGCTGATGAGTTTAAAACAATCCATGGCAAAAAAAACGGCCCGAGACTCATCCAGGTCCGTCAGCTGGAGGGTGATCCCGCCCGGGATTGTAAAATGTGTCATATTATTTTCATCAGCCGGGATGTCAACCAAAAAACGGCCGATCAAATTTTGTCAAAAATCAAAGACCGGGCCGTTCTGGTTATTGGAGAAACAAAGGATTTTGCTAAAAAAGGCGGGGTGATTAATTTTTTCTCAAAAGAGAATCGACTGCAGTTTGAAATAAATACCCGGACTGCGAAAGACCGGGGGTTGAGCTTGAGTTCCCGTTTATTGAAACTTGCCTTTATTGTGGGCGGTGACGAATGAACCGATTTGCATTCTTAAACACCCGGAACCTCTCTATCCGGACAAAGCTGATCCTGCTTTTGGGCTTTATCGCCTTGTTATCTTTGTTCATGGTTTCCACAATGCTGATCATCAACGAGAAATACAGTGCCAAGAATAATTTAATACGGGAACTTGAATCCACAGCCAATCTTGTTGCTCTGAATACGAGTGCCGCAATGATGTTTAACGATAAACAGGCGGCTTTGGAAAACTTAACTTCATTATCCACAAAGCCTGAAATTATCGTTGCGGTCCTATATGATGAAACCGGAAATATCTATGCGCAATACAGTGGAGAAAACGTAGATGCCAGCCCGGTGATCGACTCGTTAAAACAGGTCTACCCGGATTCCGGGCAGATGCTTGCCCAATTGGAACAATCCGGCGGGCTCAATTATTCCAAACAGGACCGGATTCATGTCATACGGCCGGTGATTGTCCAGGAGAGCTTTCTGGGTGCCATACACCTGGTTGACAATATGCAGCTGGTTAAAAAACGGGTCTATGCCTATTATGTGGTTGTCGCTTCCAGTGTGTTTATTACACTGATTGTCGTGTTGCTGTTGTCTTCGAAGATTCAGTCGTTTTTCACCGGTCCGGTTTTTGAAGTCATCGATTCCATGCGCAACGTGTCCAAATATAAAGACTTCAGGATTCAGGTGAAAAAGAAAGGCGATGACGAATTTGGTGTGTTAGTGGACCACTTTAATGAGATGATCCGGGAGATTCATAAACGAGACAAAGAACTGAAGGAATACAGTGCCGGGCTGGAAACAATGGTGGAAAAGCGGACCGGGGATCTTTCCCTGGCAAAAAGCGAGCTTGAATCCATGGTGGTCAGCCTGAAAAAGGCAAAGGACGAAGCCGAAGAGGCCAGCCGGATCAAATCCCAATTTTTAGCCAACATGAGTCATGAAATCCGGACGCCCATGAATGGGGTTCTCGGCATGACGGAACTTTTAATTTCAACCACGCTTTCACAGGATCAATACCGCTATGTTGAAACCATTCAGCATTCGGGCGAGTCTCTATTGGAAATCATCAATGATATCCTCGATTTTTCAAAAATCGAGGCAGGAAAACTTGAACTGGAGACGATTGATTTTGATTTACAATTACTGATTGAAGATGTCAGCCAGCTGCTGGCATCGCACGCCCATGCAAAACAGCTTGAAGTCGCAATCTGTATTGATGACGGATGCCATCGGTTTTTAAAAGGGGATCCAACAAGACTGCGGCAGGTGATGATCAATATTTTGGGAAATGCCATTAAATTTACCGAAAAAGGAGAGGTGATCGTAAAAACCGCCACGACCCCGATAGACAGGTATAGGGTTAATCTGAACATATCCATTTCAGACACCGGCGTTGGAATCAGCCCCCAGGACCGGCAAAAGCTTTTCAAACCATTTTCCCAGGCAGACGGGTCCACCACACGAAAGTACGGTGGCACCGGTCTGGGGTTGACGATTTCCCATGAACTTGTCTCATTAATGGGGGGAACCCTTGATTGTGAGAGCGAACCAGGTCACGGGGCAACGTTTTATTTCACAATCCCCATGCTGAAAAACAATGAAATGCCTAAACGGGCTGTTTCACTCTCCCGTCATGAATTGAAAGGCCTGAAGGCGTTAATTGTCGATGACCATCCGATCAACAGAGAAATCCTGGAACGCCAGATCGCGTCTTGCGGCATGATCTATGACTCGGCGGGCAGAGGTGCTGAGGGATTAAAGAAGTTAAAAAGAGCAGTTTCTGAAAATAATGGCTTTGATATTGTTGTTCTGGATATGGATATGCCTGAGATGGACGGTTTTGAGGTGACCCGCCGGATCAAGACAGATCCGGACCTGAAACAGATTCCCATTATCATGCTGACCTCTGTTTTGATGCGAGGAGATGCGCAAACGGCCATGAAGCCGGGAGCAAATTCGTACCTGACAAAACCGGTTCGGAAATCGGATCTGCATGCAGCGATTTTAAAAGTGCTGGGACACTCCATGGCGGACCTGTTCCATGAACCTGTCACTCAGCCCAGCCCTGCCGAAGAGGCGAGGACCTTTGATTTGAATGTCCTGCTGGCAGAGGATAACACCACGAACCAGGAAGTCGCGGCGGGAATGTTAAAACAATTCGGATGCCGTGTCAGTCTTGCTGTAAATGGTGTTCAGGCCGTTGAACTCTTTTTAAAAGAGCGGCCCGATCTTGTTTTTATGGATTGCCAAATGCCGGAAATGGATGGATATCAGGCGACGGGTCAAATTCGCAACCATGAAGAACAGTTAAGTATCCGGACGCCCATTGTGGCGCTGACAGCCCATGCATTGAAAGGTGACAAAGAAAAATGCCTGGCAGCCGGTATGGATGATTTTCTCGGCAAACCGTTTAAATCAGACCAGCTGAAAGAGATACTTGACCGGTGGTCGGTTCCTTACAGGAAGAGGGATAAAAAGGTGACGGCCGATATGCCGGGTGTTTCCAGTGACGGATATAAAAAAGAAGTGGCGGCCGATACAGATGATAAGGCCACAGTAATCGATCCGGCTGCCATTCAGAGTATTAGAGATCTTCAAATGGAAGGGGAACCCAGTATCCTGAAAAATGTGATCACTGCATATATCACAGATGTAGAGACAAAGATAAGGCAAATAAAAAAGATGCCGTCACCATCTCCCACTAAAGAGATAAAAATATTTGCACACACATTAAAATCTTCAAGTGCGAATATCGGTGCCGTACATCTGTCACAACTGGGCAAACAGCTTGAAATTGCTTGTAAAAATAACGCTTTTGACGATTTGGATCGTGCGATTGAGAGTATTGAGACCGAATTTGTCCGGGTTAAAACCGCATTGGAAAAGGAACGCTGTTAAAAATGATTTATATGGATTCATCAAAAACAAAGTCATTGGTACTGGTTGTGGACGATGACCCTTCTTTGAGAATGGTTATGGTTGCGGCATTAAAAAAATTTGGATTTGATGTCATTGAGGCGCAAAACGGCAAAAGCGGCATTGACAGGTTTTTGTCGGAACAACCCGACATTGTTCTGCTGGATGTGATGATGCCGGATATGGACGGATTTGAAGCCTGTAAAACCATCCGGCAATTTCCGGATGGGAAATTGACCCAAATCCTTATGGTCACGGGGCTTGAGGATATCGATTCAACAAAAAAAGCCTTTGATGCCGGTGCAAACGGGTTTGTGACAAAACCATTGAACCTGACCCTGCTGGGTCAGCAGGTTCGATATATGCTGCGTGCCGGAAATGCATTCAAAGAACTCCATATTAATCGAAGTCGTTTGGCTAAAACCCAGGAACTGGCGAAAATTGGAAACTGGCAAATCGATCTGAAAACCCAAGAGTTTTATTGTTCTGCGGAGGCCGTTCAATTGCTTGGATTGGATGATATGGAAACGCCTGTCACATTGGACGATTTTTTAACCCCCATTGTTCCCCAGGACTGGAACCGGGTCAAAGAGGCCTTTGAAAAAGCCGTGAAAGAGAAAATCGCCACAACGCTTGAATACCAGATTCTTTTTTCAGACAGAACCCCAAAGCATATCCTGAATAAATCTGAAATTGTTTTTGATGAGCAGCACTCTCCGGTGATGATACTGGGCATTGTCCAGGATGTCTCTCAGTTAAAACGGGCTGAAGAGGAAATCCGGTTTCTGGCCTTTTATGACGGCCTGACCGGCTTGGCAAACCGGATGCTCTTTATAGACCGGTTGGAACAAAGTATTATTGAATCTTCACGGAACAACAAACACTTTGCCCTCTTATTTCTTGATCTTGATAATTTTAAGGGTGTAAATGATTCCATGGGTCACCATGTCGGAGATCGTTTACTTAAAAAAGTGGCTGAAAGTATTAAAAATTCAATCCGGAAAAGTGATTCGGCAACCCGATTGGTTGATGATAAACGACAAAAAGATGTAATGGTGGCCCGCCTTGGCGGAGATGAGTTTACGATTTTGATTACAGATCTCAAAACCCCTGAATCTGCTGCCCTAATTGCCAGACGATTGCTTCAGACCGTTCCGGCTGTTTATAATTTTAACGGACAGGAGGTGTCCGTCACAACCAGCATTGGTATCAGTGTTTTTCCAGAGGATGGCGACAAAGCCGACATCCTTTTAAAGAATGCAGACACGGCCATGTACCATGCAAAAGAGGAAGGAAAAAATACATATCAGTTTTTCAAGGATTCAATGAACAAGGCTGCGTTTGAACGGTATTCCATTGACAGAGATCTTAGAAAGGCGCTTCAGAACAATGAATTTGCCCTGTACTATCAGCCGAAGATCGATCTGGTTACAAGAAAAATTGTGGGGGCGGAAGCGTTGATCCGGTGGTTCCACCCCAGTCGGGGGATGATTCCGCCGAACCGGTTTATTCCCATTGCGGAGGAATCCGGTATCATCATTGATATCAACCGGTGGGTATTAAGGACGGCAGGGCTGCAAAGCAAAACATGGGTCGATCAGGGATATGCGCCCATTGTTGTTGCCGTCAATCTTTCCGGATACAAGCTTGCCAGGCAGAATATCATTGAGAGCATTGATGTGGCGCTCCGGGAAATTAATTTTAACGCTTCAAACATAGAGATTGAGATTACTGAAAATATACTGATGCAGGATAATGACGAAACCATATCCACATTGAATCGAATGAAATCTCTCAATCTGAGAATTGCTCTGGATGATTTTGGAACAGGGTATTCATCCCTGAGTTACCTTACATCTTTTCCCGTGGATACCATCAAGATCGACCGTTCCTTTGTGATGGCCTGCACATCGGAAAAAAACAATCTGGTTATCATCAAAGCGATCATTGCCATGGGACACAGTCTGGGAAAAAAGATTGTGGCAGAAGGGATTGAAACAGAAGAACAATACCGGTTTTTAAAAGGACTGAATTGCGATGAAGGCCAAGGATACTATTTCAGCCGCCCGGTTCCCTCAGAGGAGTTTGCGAAACTGTTAGTAAAAGGGCGGCTTTAACGCCGAATGCAGGATAACGGGTCGGTTTAGCCCATCTGTTTGGATGGGAGAAAGATATCACCATCCGACTGAAATGGATAGAATAGCGGTGGACCCAAATCCACCATCAAATTTTTGTTTAGCATGTGGGCCATGGGTTGCACCGCCTCCCTGGCCTTCAGCAAGGTGATTTGATGGTGGATCAGGGTGGAGAAACTCATGTTGACATCCAATGCGTTCCCGCTATACTATTTTTTATTTATCATTATCAAAGGGGAACCATGGCATTGCCGCATCAAAAAGATACCATCTTCAGAAAATGTTGTACCCAATGGCTATTAATCCTCTCTATCATTTTAATTTTTTTTAAAATGTCATCTGCCGGGTCAAATTCGCTTTTGGATATGAGTCTCGAAGAGTTGATGAATCTTGAAGTCACCTCTGCCGCAAAATCACCGACCCGCCTGTTAAAAACCCCGGCGGCCATTCATGTGATTACCCGGGATGATATTCGTCGTTCAGGGGCCAATAGCATTCCCGGGCTTTTAAAGATGGTGCCGGGGCTGAATGTTGCCCAGTTGGATTCAAACCGATGGGCCATCAGTGCGCGGGGCTTTAGCGGACAGTTCGCGAATAAATTACTGGTAATGATAGATGGGCGAAGTGTTTACACACCTATATTTTCAGGTACCTATTGGGATGTTCAGGATCTGGTACTGGCTGAAATTGAAAGAATTGAGGTGATCCGCGGGCCAGGTGCATCCCTTTGG
>JANQML010000407.1 GCA_028280105.1 Desulfobacula sp.
TGGATATAAAAGGCGTTTGAACCCAAACGCAATAGTGAGGCTATGATTTTTTTTTAAAACTGGCTTTGAGCAAAATTGACGTTTTTCTACAGAAACTAATTATAGATATTAAACAGCAAAGAGATGAACCCTACCCCATTGGGGATGGTATGGCTGATTTATCAACATGGAAGAGCATGTTTCAGACTGACGTAAAAAACCTTGAAAAACCTTCAATTCAAAGCGTTGAACATTTATCCGTTTGTATCCGGAACATGGCGCAAAACTAAAAACATGTCATATTTCATACAAAAGTATGAAATATCATTGATTCATATTTAAAAGTGGATAGATTAAAACTTTGTAAAAACAATTCATTCTGTTCTAGTTCAGGGCGGATTAAAATTTTTATCCATCGCGGAAACGGGTCAACCAGGAAGAGATACCCTGAAAAAGACCGGACTCTTTGCTACTCTTGTCTGCGGTATTTTTTTAAAAATTCCGGATCTTTCTCAATCATTATCCGTGTGACCATGTGACCGGTAGTGACACCGTTCGAACTGGTGGCCGTTATCTGATGCGGTCCTGTGGAAAGACGGGCCGTGATTTTTTTTCCGGTTCCAAGCCTGCCGTCCACATCACTCTCCCATACAATATCGTCGGAAAAATCACCGGTAACGGAAAGGGCCACCCCTTCAAAAACAACCGGCAGATCAGAGGTATAGAAATACTGCCCGTACCTGGGTGTCCGGATAAAGACTTCGGTGGAGTCATCCTCTTGAATTTCAATTTCTTTTGATAGTTCCATATACTCGTTGAGCTGAATTTTCGGAATAAATTCAAGTTTTTTCTTTAAATAAAAAAGGCGAATATCTTTTTTAATTTTAGGCAGTTGTTTAAAGTCGGCACGGTCGAACCGATTAAAGACTTTGATCAGTTCAATCACTTTTTCATATTCTTTGGCCTCGTATAGTTCTAAAAGACGGTTATACTGGTTGTCGATATCGGCAATAAATTCTTGCCTGAGACTTTCTTTTTCAATCTGCTCGGCTTTTTTTCTTATGGTTTCCGATCTTAAATCAATAATGAGTTTAAAAACCAGGTTGAACAATACAAAAAAAAATATCGCAAGGATGATAACGACCTGGATGGAGTATTTTGTCTTCTCAGATGGCATTTCCTAACTAAACCTTAAACTTATATGTTATTTTTACCGGTATCATAGTGAATGCATATAGATCCGTAAAGCGGTTTTACCTAATTTGTATACAACTCCTGAAATTTTCCGGGTCTACAAGGCCTGGAAAACACAAAAGAGACCGAACCCGTCAAAGCCGGTCAGTTTGATGCCTTTTCCATACCGATCAACCTAAACATTAAACCAAACGCCAACTAAATAAACACAAATCGTGCCAATAAAACACCGGATTGATTTTGTATTTTCCCTGAAAACCCTGTACAACCCGTATATAAGAAATAAAAAGGAAACAAAAATGGGTCGTTGGGAAAAACAGACAGACATACGGGATAAAAAAAGCCTGTCCGGACAGGAAATTATGGATTTGAACTTTATCAACGATGCCGGTCCTTACCGTTTTAGAAAATTTTACCGATCCGGTCTTCGCTCCCATATTTTTGAAGTGCTGTCCCATGAAGCGGTGGAGCAAGAGTTAAGCGGCATTGTCAAAGACGGGGTAAAATTTTTTCCACGGGCCAGACCCAAAAAAGTATTCCGCATATTCCGAAACCGGTTTTCAGAAACAGGCCAGATCTTTGATGAAATCAAAAAATACAAGATCCTGTTGAACCGGCTCGGCCCTGAGATGATCGCCCGCTCAGAGGAATTTATTGTGGATTATACCCATAATGGAAAAAAACATATCTTGTTATGCGGCCTTCAGGAGTATATTGACGGAGAGATTCTTGACCCCTGGAAGATCGTTGATTCCAAATTCCTTGAAAACCTGTTTTACACCACATACAAGATCGGCAATAACACGGATAAGATCATTGCCAGGGCCAGAAAAAACATCAGGCTGTTTACGGAACGAATCCGGAAAATGATTCTGACAGACCGCTATATTCCGGATCTGGCCGGGGTTGGTAATCTGGTGCTCACCCCGGCGGGTTCCATCCAGCTTGTGGATATCAACAACATTGTACCGGTGGAATTTAACGGTATCGTCTCTGTTGACGACAGGGGATATCCGTCCTGCGATGTATCGGTTCATGTCCTTTTCATACTCGAAGGGCTGCTGCTGTCCCATCCCCCTGGGAAAGAGGACCCCCTTTACCGGGAGTTCATGTCACCCCGGCGGAAAAAGGAAGTCAAATCTTTGGAAAGAAAATTTTACGAGCGTTTAAAATAGAGCCCCTTATTTTTCATGATTTTTCCGATTTCGCATGGGGCGGTTCTCCAACCGCATCCGCATGGATGGAAAACCCTTCTATCTTTTTTGCCTCATACATGGCCGCATCGGCTTTTTTGACCAGCAGATCGGCATCCAGCATCTTTTGGGGTGTTGAGCAGGCAATTCCGATACTGCATGAAATATCGGTCCCTTTAACCGACTCCCCAATGGCGGTGCGCAGTCTTTTCGCAGCAACCACCCCCCCTTTCATAGGGCAGTCTGAAAGAATGGCACAAAATTCATCCCCCCCGTACCGTGCCGTTATTTCATCTTTTCTCGACACCTTTTTAAGGGTCTGTGCAACAGCGATCAGAATCTCATCCCCTGCCTTGTGGCCTTTTGTATCATTCAGTTTTTTAAAATTATCCAGATCAAAATAGAGCAGGGTCACGGGATAATTCAACCGGTTTGCCCGGGATAACTCCCGCCTCAATTCCTTATAAAACGTATTCTGATTTAAAAGCCCCGTCAGCCCGTCCCGGCGGGCCTGATCCTTCAGACGCCGGGTTCTTTTGGCCACGGTATCCTCAAGGGAACGGGTAT
This sequence comes from Desulfobacula sp., assembly GCA_028280105.1. Classification (GTDB taxonomy): domain Bacteria; phylum Desulfobacterota; class Desulfobacteria; order Desulfobacterales; family Desulfobacteraceae; genus Desulfobacula. The sequence goes on from JANQML010000407.1 coordinate 2,934, forward strand.
ATTCGGCCAGCTTGTCCCGGCTGTGCTGGGCCTGCTCCATGAGGCTGCTGATATAGGTATCGATGATCAGGGCCAGGTCAAAGTTCAGGATCTTATCCACAGCCAGCAGCCATATACTGCAAACCGTGTAATCGGATTTAACATGCCCGAGCAAGACATCATGAAAGATCTGTTTAAGATGGAACACAGCCGCCATATAGAATTTGGGGTCCAGGCCGATTCTCCGGTGGACCAGGCCGACCCTGAGCCTTGAATGAACGTACTCTTCATCGTACTGACCGTCAAACAGGCTGATGATATACTGCCGCTGATAATTTTTTAATCGATGCAGCGTCTCGATATCACCGATAATCCGGTCCATCTCGTCAAAGACCAGCAAGCGTTTATAAAATTGCTCACAAATATCGTCCACATGTTCGGAAATGATCGGTCTCAGATCCGAAAGAATCTTTGCATCCGCCTCTTCAAACCCAAGATATTCTTTCCGCCGGCTAATTTCCAGCCATGTTATTTTCATCTGTTCCATTAACGTCTGATCGGTTCGGCTCATGGTTGCTCCCGGAAAAAAGTTTTCTCTGAATATGTCAATTTACCCCATCGTTGCAACGCTGGGGTTTATTTGATTAACCGTGCGATCTGCCGGAACGAACCCGCCTTGGCATCTCCCAGCAACTCAAACAGCACCATCTCAAGACTGGTAACCCTGGCGCCTTCCTGGGACAAGCGACGGATTCCGATCTCCTTGTTCGCCTTTGTCCGTGAAGAGACGCAATCGGTGACCACCTGGACCTGGCATTTATTTTCAATCAGGCCGATGCCGGTCTGGCAGACACAGATATGTGTTTCAATACCGGTTAAAAGAACCTGATCCCTGTTCAGTTGATTAAACCGTTCCATAAACATTGGATCGCCACAACATGAAAAAGAGGACTTCTCAATGGGTGTCTGATCCGGTAATAATTGCGATATGCCTTCATGGGTCCTGCCGAGCTTTTCCGGAATCTGCTCCATCCAGAGAATGGGGACTCCCAGGATCTGCATGGATTGAATCATAATCTGGATCGATTGAAACAACGACTCTTTCTCGTACATCAATTGGGCCAGACGCCCCTGTACATCAATCAAAAGCAGGACACTTCTGTCAATAGTAAACATATTTCCCCCTTGTTTATGTAATTGCATGAAATACACCCATGCGTTGAAATCTTTTTCTCATCCGGATACGCCCCTTAAAATCCGGATGATTGTTGGAACTGCATTCATCCGATTTAAAACGAGATGATGATCCTGTAACCCTTTATCTCTTTTCCGCCAGGTTGACAGGATCGTAAGGCCGGTTCCGGCAATAGGTGTTACGCAAATGAACCGACGGATGAATATCCGGATCTTCACCCAGAAACCGGGGTTCCGCCTGGGGCTGATAG
>JANQML010000408.1 GCA_028280105.1 Desulfobacula sp.
GTATCAGCCATACGCCGCAGGCGGGACCGTTTGGTGGTTCAGGGTCACCGGGCCGGGTTGAATTCTGATTTATACGTTTCAGAACGGATGAAAACCATCAGGTACTGCCGTGCCCGGCTTTCATGGTATCGGGCATCCGGACCGCCACGACATGCCCTTTGGCACACACGGTATCACCGGCGATCACTTTTGCATTGACAATCACCTTTTTCGGTTTTACTTCAACCACCTCTCCCCTGATTTCCAGTTCCACACCCATGGGGGTCGGGGCGAGAAAATCCACTTTCAAAGAAGCGGTGACAAATCGTAACGCCGGTTCGGAACCCATTTCACGGCCGTCGTTCCGATAGCTTGCCGCTGCCGCCGTTCCCACACAATGGCAGTCAACAAGAGAGGCGATTAATCCGCCGTAAACAAAACCGGGCAGCGCGATCTGTTGTGGAGTGGGAAGAAATCTGCAGACACTCTCATCGCCATCCCAATAGCTTTTGATCTGCAGTCCGTGCTCGTTGAGCCGCCCACAGCCGTAGCAATGGCTGAAATCAGACGGATAATAATCCTGAAAGGCTTTCTGGTCCATATTCAATTCCTCCTTTAAAGCGGGTTGGTATCAAGGATATGATGTATGCTTGTCCGGTCCGTTTGTAAATGATTATTTTTTAAAACAGAAAACAGGGGAGGACGGGGGAATTAAATATGCGGATAATCCGGGGGGGGGGGACCCGGATCAGGCATCTGCATCCAGAATCAATCCGGTGCCGGATTTGATCTGGTCGACCAGATTCTCAACCTCTGTATGGGAAATATCATGTTTAAAAACTTGGCTGATCTGACCGCTTTCATCCAGGGTGACCACATCAATATAGATCTCCTCATCATCCTGATAGATACACAACCGGAACGGCGAGTCTCTGTTTTCCAATTCCCTGTGGGTCTCTTCCACCAGCCGGCTCAGGGCTTCAAATGAATCTTTGGCAAACCGGTGTTGTTTTTTCTTCTTGTGCCGTTTATTAAAGCCCTTTCCAGGGTATTTATCCGACAGCACAGGATCTGTCTGATAGATTTTAGGTATATCTTTCATGGCAGCTCCTTATATTTAATTTTTTGTCTTTACTTATTTATATCGTAATTTCATAATAAAAATTTAACTGTCTGATCTCAAAAAAATGTAAAGGAAAAAGAAATCGATAGAAATCTGGTTAGTAATATTAAGGTGGATGGTTTCCTTACTTTCTATCCCGACATACAGTTATATTATTAAAAATAAACATCATCTTTTACTTGTAAAATAAGAAATACGGCATTAATCCACACCGGTCTGACTTGTTTCGGCTCGGGTTGTCCCGGTTTAATCTGCTCCGGATGATCGATTCCGTTTAAACCGGCCCGTTAAGAGAAAGGTGCAGACCTGATCATGCACAATCGGATCATTCATGATGAACGGGTGGGCACTGTGGACCACCAGAAAATCTTTCATGCCTTCCAGCCTCGCACTTTCAACAGAGACTTTTCCATCATCTTTTCCAGGGGTTATAAAGGAGAGAATGGGGTTGACCGACCGGTCCCCGGTGATCACTCCCACGTCATAATCAGGCGCGGGCAGCCGGTTCGGGACACTGTCCGGGGCTGTGCCCAACTGCTGCCAGGCCGGCCCGTGGAACCACTTAAATAAAGAAATATCTTTAAATTTTTCAACCACGTCACTGCCATGGTTGGGCGGGCTGAGCATGACAACCCGGCCCAAACCTGGGACGCGGTTTTTTGACAGGTAATCGCGTACCAGGATACCGCCCATGGAATGGGTTACAAAGTGAATCTGCCGGGCTTCTTTTTTTTTGCAGAGCTTTACCGCACGGGGGATAATGGTTTCGCTCAGCATCTGTATCGGTTTGCTGCGGGAAGGGTATCCCATATTAATAACGGCAAACCCATGTCGCTTCAGATTTTTTTCAAGCGATGCCATGGAGGCCTTGGTCCGTGCCAGGCCGTGAAGGAGAATAACGGCTTGACAATCGCCTTTTTTTGGCTGTGCCGGGTCGGCAAAAGACGGTTCAGTCATAATCAGACTCAATAAAATAATTAATAGTTTGGGCGGATTAACATCCATGATGACCTCGGCGAAGAGGTTGGAACTCTATATCGTTACCCGGGCTGCACTCTATTTAAGAGAGACCTGCCATCCTCCCTCTTTATTTAACCGGATTTCCGGACTGTTTACCGCTCATTTGGTCAATCACCACCTTAAACACCCGCGTGGCCTTTAAGCTGTCTGCCGGAAAATCAAACTTCTGATCCGAATACTGGGCCATGATAATCGCAAGTGCCTCTTTTTTTTCATCCGGATCATCAATAAAATGCGGTTTTCCATAACCGATAACGGATTGAAAGGTCATCCCCCAGTCGCATGCCCGGTCAGCCGCGATGGGGCCACCGGCAAGATCAATCTCAAAGCAGAGGGTCTGTTGTTGCTCCAGCAGATCTATTTTCCTGCCTTTTAAGGCGGAATGAAAGTAGAGGGTATTATCCTGAAAACCGTAATTTAACGGGACAATATAGGGGAGATTGTTGTCAACCATACCCAGCCTGCATACCGCCGCCTTTTTTATGATCGCCTCCATGTCGGCTCTGTTGTTAATCTCTTTGTCTTTTCGTCTCATTTTTGTCCTTACTGTCTTGTTTGCGTGTTGTGATACGGGTTTGGTTCGCATATCTGTTTTATCCTTGAAAGGCCATCTTTGGTATGTACGATAAACAATAGGCGAACCGGATCAAAGCGGCGCTGAATATGTAAACGTCGTACCTGCTGATTTTGAGGTGGTGAAGGCGACCTTGCCCCCCAGAATGTTTTCACCGAAAAATTTCATGGAAAATGTGCCCAGGCCCCTTCCCGACTGCTCTTTTGTGCTGAAATTCCGCTGGAAAACCCGGCTTTGAATCTTCGGATCGATCATCTGTTTGTTCCAGACATGAAAACAGAGGTTTGAATCGTCTTGTTTAACCCGGATTTTGATGGTTCCTCCCTCTGAAGTGGCTTCCAGTGCATTTATGACCATATTGTTCAACACCCGTTGCAGCAGGGAATTGTCCGTTCTGACGGAATGATCCGGAACCGTATCCGGAAATGAAATATGTTTGTTCCCTGCCGCAGGATGACTGTAGAAAAAGGTCTTTAACTCATCAATGATCTGACGGGCCGAAAAAGGGTGCCACATTGTCTGGTAATTGGTTGAGTCGCTTTTGGACAGGCATCTTTGAATCGCCACTTCGTTTTTCAATCTGAGTGATACCTGGTAAATGGAATCGGCAAGGTCTGAGGGCTGTTCGTCGACCAGCAGCTCGCTGGCGCCCACCAGTACGCCCAGCAAATTATTGATATCATGAAAAAAGGTCCGTTCCAGTGCGGACCGGTTCTGTTGCAGGGTAATATCCTGAATAAACAGAAGCAGCAACCGCCGTTGGTTGATATCAATGGGATGGGATCTGACCAGAAGTGACAGATCGAACGGCACCTCGTCCTTTGAGGCAGACAGGGCACATATTTTTTCCACGGGCCGGTTCTTTCCCAGGCTTGCCACCATGGAGACGGCAGCACCACAGGTTGAACAGTATTGAGTGGTGCCGCAGCCGGCCGGTTTGTCATCGGCATGGACGCATTCCAGGACCTCACCCAGCCTCAAACCCATTGCCTTTTGTGGATTCTTGATTCCCAGCATTTTTAAAAAAGAATCATTAATCGCTATAATCTGCCGGTGTTCATTTACAACTGCCAGCATACCGGATACGGAATTAAGCAGACCGGACATCACGGGATTATCGTTCACCAGGGCAATCTCAATGGCCAGTTCCTGCCGGTCCTGCGTCTCTGGTGTCGCAAAAAAGGTTTCCATATCTTCCCACCTGCTCCGGTTTAAGGGGTCAATAACGACGAATAGATGTTTTGCCGTTCTTTTTAATCCGTATAAATGGATTTACCATAGCGTTTTTTTAGGGGGGGTGCAACCCCAAATATAGGGCTGGGTCAACCCGGAAGAACCGCGTGGTATCAACCTGTTCCGGGTCTATCATCAATCGATCTTTATCCTCTAAAAAAGATCGATTTCACGGCAAGTCTGCCTATTCTCGGGTTTTCTTTAATCCGGCGGGTGCAATACCCGAACCATTGTTTGCCAAACGGAATATAAACCCGCATCTGATGGCCTTTTTCAATGATGGACCGGCGGAGTCCGGGGGTGACGCCGAAAAGCATCTGGAACTCGTACCGGTCTTTTTGAAACCCATACTTTTCGATGAGCCGGTACGCGCCCTCCACCAGGCGGATATCGTGGGTGGCAATGGCCGGATACATCTTTTCTTTGAACATCAGTTCCAGGTTTTTAAGATAGTTTTCATTGATCTTCTCATAGGACTGGTAGGCAAGTGTGGCCGGTTCCACATAAATACCTTTGCACAGACGCAGATTCAACGGCAGATCCGGTGAGTTCAGATCCTTAAGATCCATGATATCCCGGCGGGTTCGTTTCAGATAGGCCTGGAACACCAGCCCTACGTTGCCCGGGAATTCCTGTTTAAGCTGCCTGAACAGTTCAATCTCCATATCCGTGCACGGGGTGTCTTCCATGTCGATGCAGACAAAGTGATTGTATGAGGCGGCTTTTGAAACAATCTCCCTGATATGGTTAAAGGCGGTTTGTTTGTCAAAGAGCAGGCCGAAAAAGGTGGGTTTTAAGCTGTAATTACCGTCGACACCCGCATCTCTGACCGCCTCGATAACATCAAGATACCGGTTTTTATTGGCCCGGGCTTCTTCCGGCGTTTTAATGAATTCTCCCAAAAGATCGATGGTGGTACCGATTCCCTGTCGGTTCAGTTCGTCTGCCGCCCGGACGGCATCATCAATGGTCTCTCCTGCAATATACTGTTTTGAAAACTGCCACACCAGTTTTTCCGGCATATGGGGAAGAAGTGTTGATATCAATTGGTTCAGCATGATTTTTTCCGTTCCAATGATCCGGTTAATACCTTTGGGATCTTATAATCGGAAATTATATCCTGAAACACGGGTATGGTCAAATACGTGAATTTCACCCTAATCCAACATACGGTCCCGCCTGCTGCGTTGTCTGCGGTCGTTCCTCCCTGCGGAGTATGGCTGATACGCCCTCAGTCGTCAC